>JAFVZF010000131.1 GCA_017508305.1 Paludibacteraceae bacterium
GCGGACGATAGCCTTGCTCATGGCATGGGGCGTAAAAAAGCAATTGCATATGCAGCAGTAAAAGACGTCATTGAAAAAGGAATTCTAATTGATTATGACTTTAATCACAAGGGAAGAAATTATAATAGCGCAGTCATTTCTGCACCTATTATAATAAAGGAAGAAAGATTTATTTGCAGCGTGGTTATTACAAAAATGCAAGATAACAGATTTTACTTGCACGAAATAAAAGAACAAAAAAAGCTTTCGAACGAAGGTTCTAATACTGTTCAAAGACAGCCGCAACGTTCAAAAGCTTTTGCAAAGTTACTGCAAAATATTTTAGCTGCAAAGAATTTTATTATAAATCTTCCGTTGGATGAAAACGGAGAGCCCATATTATCTTCTACCATTTAATGGGCATTAAGCCGTGTTGTTGTAAGTAAGCATTGGCTTGGCTAAAGTGTTTGCAACCAAAAAAGCCGCGGTAGGAGGATAAGGGCGATGGATGCGGGGCTTTTAAAATAAGGTGTTTGTTTGCATCGATAAATTTGCTTTTGCTACCTGCGTAAGCACCCCAAAGTAAAAATACTACGTTTTCTTTAGTATCCGAAATGATTTTAATAACGGCATCAGTAAACGTTTCCCAACCCTTGCCTTGGTGAGAGCCGGCTTGTCCGCTACGCACAGTTAATGTTGCGTTAAGCAGCAGGACACCCTGATTGGCAAGGTATTGCAAATTTCCAGATGTGGGCATGGGTTTGCCCATGTCGTCTGCCATTTCTTTACAGATGTTTTGCAACGATGGCGGAAACGCCACACCATCGTTTACCGAAAAGCACAAACCGTGCGCCTGCCCTACTCCGTGATAAGGATCTTGCCCCAAAATTACCACACGCACATCGCTTAATGGACACGAATCGAAAGCATTAAAAATTTGCCTTGCAGGTGGAAAAATGGTATGGGTGGCGTATTCGTGCTTTACAAACCGAACCAATTGCTCAAAGTAAGGCTTATCAAATTCAGGCTGTAAAGCGGTTTGCCACGATTTTTCTATTTTTACTTCCATTTTAGAGTTTGGTAAGTCATGAGTTGATAAGCCAAACGAGCCGCCAAATAATCGGACGCTTTATCTACCGGATTAGGACACAATTCTACAATATCAAATCCTACTACATTTTTGTTAGCAAAAACACTGCGCAAAAAATGCAATACTTGGTAGTAAGTTAATCCGCCCGGTTCGGGTGTGCCGGTAGAGGGCAAAACAGATGGATCAAATACATCAAGGTCGATGGTTACGTACACATTTTCGGTAAGCGTATCGATGGCCTTTGTCTGCCAATTGTTATTGTCAAAAATTTGGTGTGCGTAAAACAAACGGTCTTTTTCAAAGAATGGCAACTCTTCTACGCATTGGCTACGAATACCTACTTGGGTAATTTTAGCCACCTCGGCAGCACGGTTCATCACGCAAGCATGGTTTAGTTCTGAGCCTTCGTACGATGGACGCAAATCAGAGTGTGCATCTAATTGCAACACAGTTAGATTATCGTATTTTTTTGCCATGGCACGGATAGCACCAATGCTAACGGTATGATTTCCCCCTATGGTGACAGGAAATTTACCATCGTTTAATAAGGTAGTTACCTCTTGTTGCACCTTGTCGCAAAGAAGTTCGGGGGTTCGGTCTTCGGTTACAAAAGGCAAGGTAGCGATGCCGTGTTTGTAGGCTTCGGTACCGGTTTCTACATCGTAGTTTTCTAAGGTAAACGATGCATCTAAAAAAGCTTCGGGGCCTTTGTCGGCACCTTTTACCCATGTGCTGGTGGCATCGTAAGGTACGGGCAAAATAGCAAACTTGGCGTTTGCATATTCGCGGTATTGTTGCTGAAAATCTCCAAAAAACATATTTTTGTTGGTTATTCGGTGAGTTGGTTATTCGGTGAAAGTTTGTGCAAGGTGAGTGCAATAAAGTTTACTTTAATTGCCGAACCGCAGCCAAACTTATTACATGATTTTAGGCTTCGGTTCAGCATAACCCATGTAAACATGGTTTCTGCATTCACCTCGCACTAAAATTCATAAGGGCGAAGCCCGAGTAATCGACTAATCGACGAATCGGTATACAACCTTAGAGGTTGATTAGAACGTAGGAATTTCAAGGCTTGCGAAGTCCGAGAAACCGGAGTTTGCTAAAGCAAATGAGGATTTCGAGGACGAGCGTAACGCAGAAATTACACGTTGTAATTAACCGACTAGTAGCCGAGGATTTTTAGCATGGACTTATACGACTGCTCTTTGGCAAATAGTTTGGTATAGTACTCTCCATCTTCGTCTAAGCCAATTACTACGTGCTTGGGCGATGGAATCAAACAGTGTTGAATACCTCCAAAACCAGCCAACGATTCTTGATAAGCACCGGTATGGAACAAACCAATGTATTGTGGTTGCTCGGCTTTAGGGTCGATTTTAGGCAAGAAAATAGCGTTGTTGTGACCTGCACTGTAAAAGTCTTCGCTGTCGCAAGTTAGACCACCCAAGTGAACACGTTGGTATTCTTTATCCCAGTTGTTGATAGCCAACAAAATGTAACGTTGATTTATCGCCCATGTATCGGGCAATGTGGTAATGAAAGAACTGTCAATCATGTTCCACGATTCGCGGTCGTTTTGCTGTTTTTGGTTGACAATGCTGTATAAGATGGCTCCACTCTCACCTACAGTAAACGATCCAAATTCGGTAAAGATATTGGGTTCGGGCACACCATTAAGGGTACAAATATTTTTAATCTGTGCAACAATCTCTTCTGCCATGTACTCGTAATCGTAATTATGGTCTAAGTGAGTAGCAATGGGGAAACCGCCACCAATATCCAAACTATCTAGTTCGGGACAAATCTTTTTAAGCTCGCAATACAGTTCTACTGCCTTGCTTAGTTCACTCCAATAGTAAGCGGTATCTTTAATACCGGTATTGATAAAGAAGTGAAGCATTTTAAGTTCAATTTTAGGATTGTCCTTAATTTTTTCGTAGTAATATGGCAAGATATCGTTGTATCGAATACCCAAACGTGAGGTATAAAAATCAAATTTGGGTTCTTCTTCGGAAGCAATACGAATACCTACCTTAAATTTATTTTCTGCTCCATTCAAAAGCAAATCCAATTCAAATTTATTATCCAAGATGGCAACCAAATTACTAAATCCATTGTTGATTAAGCTTTGGATATTTTCTACATACTGCGGACGTTTAAAACCATTACATATAATATAGGTATCTTTTTTAAGATTGCCCGATTCGTACAAATTTTCCAATAAGTTAATATCGAAAGCAGACGATGTTTCGACATTTACACCGTTTTTAAGCACTTCTTCCATTACAAACGAGAAATGCGAGCTTTTGGTACAATAACAATAGTGGTAATCGGCATTGTAATCGACTTTTGCCATTGCCACATTAAACATACGACGTGCTTTCTGAA
>JAFVZF010000132.1 GCA_017508305.1 Paludibacteraceae bacterium
CCAATTCATACTGCAAAGATAGTAAATTCTCCTTTCTCCTTTCTTATTTCTCATTTATTTATTGTAACTTTGTAGCGTTTTTTTAATATAGGTAATATATTATCCTTATGGCAAAAGTAATAAAAACCAAAAAGGGTCTTGACATCCGTATGGCAGGCGAAGCTGCCCAACAATACGGTCAGGTGTCACAAGCAGAACTCATCGGATTCAATCCCGATGATTTTTATGGCATGACGCCCAAACCCATCGCTAAGGTAGGCGATAAAGTCAATGTGGGTTCTGTCTTGTTTGTAGACAAGAAAAACCCTCAATTTAAGGTAGTTTCTCCTGTCAGTGGCGAGTTAGTCGCTATTAATCGTGGCGAACGTCGTAAAATTTTAGACATCGTGGTTAAAAATGATGGCAAAGCCACACAAGCCGATTTGGCAGCTGCAAATTGGCAGGGCAGTGTAGAAGAAATCAAGGCCGCATTGTCCGATGCAGGTATGTTTGCTTTCTTTAAGCAACGCCCCTACGATGTGGTAGCCAATCCGGATGATACTCCTCGTGCCATCTTTATTTCTACTTTCGACAAGGCACCTTTGGCTCCCGATATGAATTTTATCCTATCGCAAGAAACCGCTCACTTCCAAGCCGCTATCAATGTATTGGCAAAAATAGCTCCGGTTTACGTCGGTGTTGATAAAAATGCTACATGGGCAAATGGTTTGCAAAATGCGGAGGTTACTTGTTTTGATGGAGCATATCCTGTTAGCAATGTGGGTGTACAAATCAATCAAGTAGCACCTATCAATCGTGGCGAAATAGTGTGGACCGTAACCCCTCAAGAAGTGGTTATCATGGGACGCTATATAGTAAAAGGTATATTAGACTTTACCAAGACCGTTGCCTTGGTTGGCGAAAATGTGGTAAAACCCTTGTACTACAAAGTGATGATGGGTTCGCCTGTAGCTTCGCTTGTACGTGCTAATCTTAGCCAAGGCGTAGAATCGCGTATTATTGCCGGTAATCCTTTGTCTGGTACACAAATTACCGACCAATCTTGGTTAAGTCCAATGGTGTCGCAAGTAACCGTTCTTCCCGAAGGTGATCAGACACACGAATTATTGGGTTGGATCATGCCTCGTTTTAGCATGTTTAGCTTAAATGGCTCGTTCTTGTCGGGCTTGTGTTCTTGCTTGCGCAAAAAGATGACTTTCCATTTCGATACGCGTATCTTAGGTGGCGAACGCCACATGATTATGTCGGGCGAATACGACAAGGTGTTCCCTATGGATATTTATCCCGAATTCCTTATCAAAGCCATTATCGCCGGCGATATCGATAAAATGGAAGCTTTGGGTATCTACGAAGTAGCTCCCGAAGATTTTGCGGCAGCAGAGTTTGTTTGCTCTTCTAAAATGGAATTGCAAAAAATTGTGCGCACAGGTTTAGACCTGTTGAGAAAAGAAATGTGTTAAGTTGAAAATTTATAATTAACAAATAATGAATGCTTTAAGAAATTTGCTCGATAAGATAAAGCCTACTTTCAGCGAAGGAGGCAAATTATCGATGTTCCGTTCGGTTTTCGACGGATTTGAAACTTTCTTGTTTGTGCCAAATACAACTTCTAAATCGGGTGCGCATATTCACGATGCAGTCGATTCAAAGCGTATCATGATTATGGTGGTTATTGCCTTGATGCCTGCTTTGTTGTTTGGTATGTACAACGTAGGTTATCAACACTATTTGGCAATTGGTCAGTTGGCAGAAACCGGTTTTTGGACCCTATTTGCTTATGGTTTGTTGGCAGTATTACCCAAAATCATTGTTTCGTACTTGGTAGGTTTGGGTATCGAATTTACTGTGGCTCAATTTAAGGGCGAAGAAATTCACGAAGGATTTTTGGTGTCGGGTATCATCATTCCCATGATTGTACCTATCGATTGCCCCTTGTGGATGTTGGCGCTTGCCACTGCGTTTGCCGTAATATTTGCCAAAGAAATTTTTGGTGGTACCGGTATGAATATCTTTAACGTGGCAATTGTAACACGTATGTTCTTGTTCTTCTCGTATCCTTCTAAAATGTCGGGCGATAGCGTTTGGATTCGTACTGACGGTATTTTAGGCATGGGCGAAGGAACTCTTGTAGATGGTTTTACCGGTGCTACTCCCTTGGGTCAAGTAGCCGTATCGCCAACTGCACAAACTACGCTTACCAATGCCATTGGCGAACCTTCTACGGTGATGGATGCCATCATTGGTCTTATCCCCGGTTCTATTGGCGAAACAAGCATCATTGCCATTGCATTGGGTGCTATCCTATTGTTGGTTACCCGCATTGCCAGCTGGAAAGTAATGCTTTCTATTTTTGGTAGCGGTGCTTTAATGGCATGGATATTCAATGCAGTAGGTCCCGAAACTGCAGCTGCTCAGCTTCCTTGGTATTATCACCTTATATTGGGTGGCTTTGCTTTTGGTGCGGTATTTATGGCAACCGACCCCGTAAC
>JAFVZF010000133.1 GCA_017508305.1 Paludibacteraceae bacterium
GGGGCATTCAACAAACTTACTGTTTGACCAGCAAGTACACATGCAGTAGTAGTTGCACTGTTTTTATTAGCGATTTCTGCATCTCCCGAAGTTGCCTCCCATACTCCCGTACCATTGGTTGCTGTAGCAGCAATGTTAAAGGTGTATTTTTCTTTAGCACATTCGGTTTGCGATGCACCCGAAGTAATGCTTGCGGTAGGCACTGGGATGATCTTAACATGCACCTTACCACGCTCGCTTACACATTTAGTACCTTCCTTATAGGTAAAATAGTAATATTTATCGATAGAAGTGTCTGATTTACTAACGGAAGTAACAGTTGTTAACGATGTTTCACCGTCATAGAATACCAAATTAGCTGGTTTTTCAACGTTAACCAAAGAAGACAACGTTAAAGTACCCGTTTCTGCACATTCAAAATAATCGGTAACAGCCGTTGGCGTTTTTGTAACTTGGTTTAAGGCCAATTTAGCAGATGATTTAGTAGGTGAATCATCGTAGCTGGCCCATGTTTGATTATTTAGTTGCGAAACATAAGGCTTAATATCAACCTCTTTTACAGCCTCATCGGTTGCTGCATCCGATTTTAAATTTAGTTTTAACGTTTTGCTAGCACCATTTGCCAATGTTCCTACGTTCCAAACATTATTACTATAACCCGTTCCGCTAGCCACCGTAACCTTATTGATGTAGTTAGTAGGTATGCCAACGTTTACTTTTAGGTTATTAATTTCTATACCCGATGGGTTGGTAATGGTAAGCGTTAGTTGGCTAGGATCTTCGCCATCCAAGCAAATATTTCCTACCGATGTAGTTGCGCTCATGGTTACAAAAGCTGCATAAACGGTTGCCTCATTGGTAATAGCATGCACACCACAAGCTTTACCGGTTGTTCCATCGGCCACCGCTTTTGCTTCATTAATAGAATTTGCAAGAATAACACGATATTTTGTTGGACTAGATTCGGGAGTAACCGTAATGGTAGCATGGTCGCGTTGGGGCTCGCCCATCGACACCCATTCGGCCTTACCTACTTGGTATTGCCACAAATAGTAGGGTTTATTCATAACACCACTTAATATCGACGCGGTTAAGGTTTCTGAACCTCCTGCAACAATTACCGACTCGGTTGATACGCCATCGCTACATACCAAATTAGCCTCTGGCGTACAAATACTTAGGGTCATATCATCAAACAAAAGGTCGTTACCCTGTCCGTCGCCAGCTTTATTGATAAGTTGAATTTTAACACTGGTTGCCGCACCCGAATTAAACATAGCCGCAATCTCTTTCCACTTTTCGCTAAGTCCAATGTTTTTAACCTCGTAAGTATCAATTACTTCATTGTTTGCAGCATTGAATAATTTAAATTCAGCCTCAATGGGGATATTGCCGTGCAAACCTCTGTTGGCACAGGTTACAAATGCCGAGAAATTAATGTAAGTACTATCGCACAATCCATTAATGATACATTCGTACAATACATCGGTAGTACTGGTACCATCTTTACAGTTGTACATAAGCATACCACCATTGGTATCACCTGTATGGTCGGTTGTATTGCGGTACCATCTTGTATTGTCTTTATTAACTTCGTCTACACAATTACAGTTTTGTGTTCCTTGTGCAATATTTGTACCACAACCTGCATTTCGTGGATTGGCCATTACGGCATAATAGCCACCATCGGTCATGGCACCACACGACACCGTAGATGCCGTATAAGGCACTCTGGCAGTATACGTAATATTAGTACCCTCTACTGACACATTATTTTTACTATAACTTGCACGTTCATCTACGCCGCTTAAGGTGCCAAATGTTTCTTTAAAAATGGTAATGGTATGATCTTTGTCGCATCGAATGGATGGAGTCAACTCTACCACATTGGTAATGCTACCATTGCTATCTTTTACACGAATAAAGGTTTTATCGGCCACTTTATGGGTATAAGCAGTTCCAGACGCACCCGATAGGGTACTCCAACTTATACCGTCGTTAGAAGATTGCCATGTATAAGGCGCAGTACCACCGCTTATGTTTAGTTGTACCAAATCGCCCACATGGCAAGGACCTGATAAATTGGTGGTCAATTCAAACTCGTTGATGGTATACGTAATGTGAATGGTTCTAACCTCTTTCTTTTCTTGGTTGTTTACCTTTAATTCAAATACCAAATCAAAAGAATAGGTACCATTTTCGTAGCCTAAAAGCGCATTATTGCGATCGGTTTGATGCCAAACCGCATCGGTTCCGGCTACTGTACTTGCCTTAGTACCATCATTGCTCCATTTTCCGTAGTCGCTACCTTCTATTGCTTTAACATTGCTGTCTGTATTGCGCCAAATTACATTTGCTCCGTTTACCTCAGCCCCATTGCTATTGGTATAAAAACGAAAACCAATAAACCTTGATTTTCTTTTAATTACTCCCAAATCGAAGGTTTCGCCATCGGCACTGGTAGCAATAAAATTTCCATCCCATGCATTGGCAGATCCCTTGGTAGAAGCCCATTTCTCGGTACCGCCACTACCACCCTCTTGATAAAGGAAGTCAAATCCCCAAAACGAATAGGGTTGCGGACAATCGCTTGTTTTGGCCATGTATATGGTATTATCGCTAGGTTTAAAGTAAAGACCGTAACAACCTGTTTTTGTAATTTTAGCGTTACCATCTCTATTTACTACTTCGAATTGATCGTCTGGGTTTACGCTTACGTTGCTATATCCCCAACTACCTTGGTTCCAATCTTTGTTCTTTACAATTTTAAACTCATCGTCTTTATTGAACGATTGTTTAATTTCGTATTGATTACCTTTGGGAGTCAGTTTAATAGCACTGTTAAGATCCCAATTATTGGTAAAGGTACCAATTAGATAATAATCGTCTGCAACTAATTGGATAGGAACCAAAAGCCCTACCACACATAGCCACATCCATAACCAAAAAGGTTTGTTCGCTAATTTTTTCATACTGTATTGTGTTTTATATTAATTTCTAGCAATCCAATCTTGCAAATTTATGTTTATTTAAAAAAAAATACAAAAAAAACGTCCGTTTCTGTTTATGAAACGGACGTTTTAAAGCAAAATGTTAATTTTATACACAATTATAGATAAAACGTGCAATTATCCTTTTGATTTTAAATACAACCTTGTAAAAGCTTGCTTGGTGGTTAACGGGAAATCTGCCCCCATAATCCATCCGTAGTAACCAGGATCGTTTTGCAAAACATCTGCCACCGGCTGACCTTTGTATTTGCCAAAATTGATTACCTCTACCCCCTTATCGTTATACACAATACGACCTGCAAAATCTACATTTTTAGAAGTGCAAGTGTAATCGGCTAAAAAGGCCATATCGTTTTGCAAATCGGGGTATACATCCAACTGCGCTTTGAGTATCTCATAAGTAGCCTGTGTATCTGCCATCGCCGCATGCGCATCGGTTAAATCTTGCTTGCAATAAAATTTATAAGCAGCCGACAACGTACGTTGCTCTTTTTTGTGGAAAATAGTTTGTACATCAACCATTTTTCGAGTTGAAAGGTCGATATCTACATCGGCACGCAAAAACTCTTCTGCCAACATGGGCAAATCGAAACGAGCAGAATTGTAACCCGCTAAATCGGCTCCTTTAAAATCGGCTGCAATTTTTTTTGCTATCTCTTTAAAGGTGGGACAATCCTTTACATCCTCGTCTGTAATACCATGCACAGCCGTAGCATCTGCAGGGATAGGCATACCTGGATTGATTCTATAGGTAAACGATTCCTCGTTTCCGTTGGGATATACCTTTATATATGCTATCTCTACAATGCGGTCGTTGGCAATATCTAACCCGGTTGTTTCTAAATCAAAAAATACAATGGGATTTTTTAAATTTAACTTCATATTATAAAGTCATTGGTGTTAACAACATGGTTGTTTTGGTATTTTCTGCTTGCGTAACAGGAAGCAACAAGATAGGACGAGTAGCATCAATTAGTTTAATTTCTACTTGCTCCGAGGGTAAATTTTGCAAAATACCACTCATGTATTTCGCTTTTACACCAATTTCTAATGGAGAACCCGAGAATTGACAAGGCAAAGACTCTTCGCTCGATAACGAAAAGTCGATATCTTGACTCAATAAGAATACTTTACCCTCTTCGAAGCGCATACGCACCAAATTATTATCTGAAGCACAAAGCGACACACGATCAAACGCCATTTTTAGACCATCCGTATCTAAAATAGCCGAAATAACGGTCTCTTGCGGGATTACAGCTTTGTAATTGGGGAAACGACCTTCTATCAAGCGAGATACCATGCGATAGTTTGCTGTTTGAATCAACAAGGCCGAACCATCAAAATAAATACGTACATCGCCTTGTTGTTTGGTCAATAATGTTTTTAAGGTATTGGCGGTTTTGCCGGGCAAGATAAAATTAGCTGGTTCGCTAAAGGTCTTATCGGTTAATTGATACAAAGCTAATTGACGGGCATCGGTAGCCACAAAATTAAGACCTTCGGGGGTCATATCTACATAAATACCTTGCAAGACAGGACGCAAATCGTCATCACAAGTAGCAAAAGAGGTGTGTGCAATGCCCTTTTGCAAGGTCGCAACATCCAACGAAAGCTCGGCTGTTTTTTCTTGTACCAACGACTTGGCTTGTGGATATTCCTCGGCAGACTGACCGATGTAGTTATACTTACCACCCATGGTCGTAATTTCTACCGAATAGCTGCGTTCGTCGATGGTAAAGGTAAGTGGCTGTTCTCCTAATTTAGGCAAAATGGCGCCAATTTGGTTGCCCAATAATAGTATATCGATTGCTCCATCGACTTCGTCTACTTGCATAGAGCCAGACAATGTAGTATCGCCATCCGATCCGGTAATGGTCAGCATATTGTCTTTTACCGAGAAATACAAAAAGTTAAACACAGGATTGGTGTTTTTGCCACCTAAAACGCGCGATATAACCTGAACGCGTTCTGCCAATTGAGAAGAAGAACAAGTGAATTTCATATTATCGTTGATTATTCAAAGCTTCGCTTTTTATGATTTCAGGCTCCGCCTCAGCATCGTTCAAACTTGTTTGACGTTGCTCTCGGCTTGCACTGAAATTTATTGATTCGTTTAGTCGACAAGTGAATAGTGACAAGCAACTAGTATCCGTCAAAGTTAGTAATTTTTTTATTAATGACAACCGCAAACGTTACTTTACATATCGTTTACGCCTAACAATTTGATATACAGCAGAAAAAGTTATCAACAATAGTACAGGTATCGCCATATTGACTACCTGCCATAAGGTACGCTCTGCACTAATTTTTTGTTTATCCAACAACCGCAAGGTTACCTGACGATTGCGTAGCTGCATCCAATCGCCATCATCTGCCAAATAATTTACCGTATTGAGCACAAAATTACCATTGCCAAATTGCTGGTTCATATACGAATCATAGCCTAACGGCAAAGGTTCATATCCTTGCCCAAAACCTCTTAATTCGTTAGCAATAATCGAGCCGTCTGCTACTACCACCATTTTTGTCGGACAACTTTGCTTTTCTTTATCTCTTCCTTTTGTGTCAATTCCGGCAGGTGGCATTCGATTGGCATACACAGAGGTAAATGCCCCCTCAAACAGGGCTGCTACAGGTAAATAAGCGTAAGCAAAATAGGGCGATTGTGGCGACAAATTTACAATCGACGCAGAGAGGGCCATGGGAGCTTTTTCTATGGCTGTATGTGCCGAAGATGCCAATAACACTGTTTTTTTGATATGGGCATTCTGCTCTTGTCCCACCAATTCGATGTAAGAGGCAAATTCTGCCTTTACAGCAGCCATGTTTCGCGTAATGGAATGTGCCGGCGAGGGCATTAACAACGGACTATAGTACCATGGCGCCGGTTGAAACTCGTCTTGCCCAGCCGCATCGTCCACTTTGATAGGCACCAATGCACACTGCACATCCAACAGCAAATTAGAAGACAAACGAATGCCGTACGTAAACAGCTGATCGGTCAGATTAATGTCGTTTGGTTTCCCTATTTCTCCGTTAGTAGCCACTCCATCTACCAACCATAAGATACGTCCGCCTCTCATCAAATATTGATCGATAATGTATTTATCGCTTTCCGAAAAATTTTCTTGCGGTTGCGCAATGATGAGTACCTTATAATCGTCGAGCATGGTAACATCGGTACCCAACACTCCCCTATCTACTTGGTAGTAACGTGCCAATTGTGTGGTAATGTCGTGCACGTAGGGTTCTGTTAACTCGCCATGTCCCTCTAAGAAAGCTACCTTTTGCACCTCTTTGGTCGATAAAATGCGAATGGCATCGGTCAATTCATACTCCAAATTTTCGATAGAAATATTCAAGTTCTCTTCGCCCGATTTTGCCGCTATATTTTTAAGCAACAGCACAGAAGTAGTATCGTTTCCTATCGACAGGGTTGCCCATGGGAAAATAATCTTTTGCTGCATCTGTCCCTCGTTGTCCCTATCGTGCACCACAATCGGTTTTAGTCCTCTGTTTTCTAATTGAACATACTTTTCTTGTCGTTCTTTTTGCGAGGAGGCTTTGGATGGATTTTCAAAAGCAATACGAATGCCTTTTGCGGCATAGGCATCCATATCGTTCAATATATCCTTAGTAGCATTTTTTAGGCGCAAAAAGCCCATGTTTAAATCGCCATCCAAATAGATGGTAACATAAATAGGATGCTCTTGGTTTTTGAGCAAGTTGCGCGTCTGTTGCGACAGCGTATACCTTTTTTCGGCAGTCAAATCCAATCGAAGCACCACCTGACTGCTTATCAACAGCAACAATACTATCACTGCCATGGGCAAAGCATCTTTTTTTGACCACGATTTTTTAAAGGTACATTGCAATATTATCAGCGTTACAGCCACAAAATAGCCCACATCGCGTACATCTACCACACCACGACTAATGGCATCGTAGTGCGAAGAAATTCCCAAGGAACAAATAGCATCTTGCCAAGTGGCATTGGAAAACAGTGACGAGAAAAAATCGAATCCGATGTACAGAAAGAAACAACAAAAGGCCGTCAACACAAAAGCAACTACCGCATTGTCAGTGTAGGAAGAAATACAAACGCCGACGGCTGCATACACCATTGCCAATAGCACTAAACCGATAAAAGAGCCCCAAAAGGCACCCATATCCAAATTGGCAAACGAAACCCCCAAACAGCACACCGACCACAAATATACCAAAGTGGGAATCAACGCCAAAAGCACCAACGACATACTTGCCAAGTATTTTGCCCACACAATTTGACTACGACTAATGGGTTTGGTTTGCAACCACTCCATGGTTCCTTGCTTATACTCTTCTGAGAAGCTACGCATGGTAACTGCCGGTATCAGAAACAAAAACAGCCAAGGAGCCAATGCAAAAAGTCCGTCCAATTGGGCGTAACCGCTATCCAGCACATTGTTCTCGCCCGGGATAAGCCATAAAAGCGCACCGGTCAACAACAAAAACACACCAATAAACAGCGTTCCTATCGGAGTGGAGAAAAACCCGGCTATTTCTTTTCTTAACAATGCGTACATGTAATTAAAATTTTTGAGTTATTTTTGTACAGCACAAAATTAGTAAAAAATGTCGAAAACAGTAGTAACCTTTTTATGTTGTTTTATAATAACAAGTTTGGCAGGAGCAAGCGATTCTACCTTTACATCCTACAAAATTAAAGCACAATTTATTGGAGGTTACTTGTACCCACACGACAAAAGTCTGATAGAACCTCTTACCGACGGTCCTATGTTAGGGGGCGAAGTGGCTTTTGAGTGGGCCACCGATGGCACAAAAGCTTGGCACAACGATTTTAACAGACCGGACATTGGCATGGCATTGCAAGTTATCGACTTGGGTAATCCCGATGTTGCCGGACAAATGATTGGAGTTTATCCCTACGTTAACATCCCGATGGTAAAGAACGATATTGTTTCGTTTAATACCAAGATTGGAGGAGGATTGGGGTTTGCCACTCGTCCATGCGATGTTATGGCTGCCAGAAACGATCCGCGTAGCATTAAGAACAAGGCAGGCGACTATAACTTTGCCATTGGCGGACCCGTTTGTTTTGCCATTACAGCAGGTGTTAACGTAGAGGTTAAGGTACATAGAAATATTGCACTTACAGCCGATATCATGTACAATCACTTTTCGAGTGCCAGCCTGTTTCAACCCAATGGTGGTCTTAATATGTTTAATGGGGCATTGGGGATGAAATATTTAGTCGAAAGTCGAAAGTCGAAAGTCGAATTTCAGAGCAAGCCGAGCGCAGAGACAAGTAAACTTGGCTATGCCGAGGCGCAGCCTGAAATCATGAGCGAAGCGAATAAGGTCGAAGGTCGGGTTTTGGGCTCAGTGACCGAAACAGACTCAGCGAGCGAAATCGACTCACCAAATCACCAAATCACCGAATCACCACTGAAAAGATGGAGTGGCGAAATCATCCTGTCGGGTAGTGCCAAAAAACTCTATTATCAAGATGATCTATATTTTGGTTGCGCCAGCCTCAATGTGGCAGGTTACTACCACACGTGTAGGCAACACCGCGTTGGCGTCGGCGTCGATTTGTTTTACGATGGAGCCTACAAGCAAACCGTTGCACCCAACAATAAAGGTGAATACGTATGGACCAAAGAATTTACAAAATTTGGTCGCACTTGTACACCCGACGAAACATTTGCCAACAAACTGCGTTTGGGCATTAACATCGCTAACGAACTAACCATTGGCAGAGTGGGTATTTTTGCCCACTTTGGCATCTACCTATACGACCCCATCAAAAACATGGAACCTGCCGACAAAGCCTTAGCCGCCCTTAATGGAAAGGGCGAGCCCATCAAAAAAGGCATGTTCTATGGTTATGACATCCAAAAAGAAGACGGTTGGAACTATTTTCGCATTGGGGTAAAATACCACATTACACCGCATTTTTTGGTCAATGTAAGTTTTAAGACACACCTGCAAAAGGTAGAATTTGCCGAATTTGGTTTGGGTTACTCTTTTTAATCAAAAAGAACTATGAAAAAATACCTTATCTTACTAATTGCTACAATGGCGTTGGCATTTTCCATTTGGGGGTACCAATCGCTTAAATCTGCTTCAGTTTCTAAACAGATTGATATTTTTACAGCACTGCCACAAGTACCTTACAGCCTGATACGCATCAACAATGCAGCCTCCATTAGCAACGCATTGCTTTACGACAACAGCTATTGGCAAGACGTAAGTAAATTAGGCAGCTTTCATGCGCTAAACGAACTTATCCTGCATTTGGATTCTATCAAAGAGAACGAGCCTGCCATCCAATCCTTCTTATCGAACCGAACCTTGTATTTTAGCAGTTTTGTCAATGACAGCACCGCTACATCGCACCTATGGTTTGCCCAACTTTCGCAAGATGAATGGACAGATATCGAAAAAATTATGCTCGGGCATATTCCAAACGGCTACTTTTTTGCATACGAGAACGGTATTTTTATTGTCAGTGCCGATAAAAAATTACTGGCTCGTTCTATTGATCAAATAAAAAGCGGCATCTCTCCCATTGCTCAAGAGAAAGGGCTAAACGCCATGTTCCAAACAGCAGGCAAACAAGCTGTTTTCAATTGGCTGTTCCAGATGGAAACCATTACCCAATTGGAATTAAGCAACCTTACTCCACAAGGCATGCGTATGCTGCAAAACCTACCCCATTATGCCAGCTGGTGCTGTTTTGACGGTATTATCGAGGGGGACAAACTAATTCTCAATGGTTTTGCCCAAAAAGCGTCTGCCGGCAACTATACTTCGCTTGTAGACCTGCAAGAAGCAGGTAGAAATACGTTGGTAGAACGCATGCCCTACAATACCTATTTTTACTTTCATTTATCCCTCTCAGACATAGATGCCTATCGTTCCAAGTTAGAAAATTTCTCTACAAAAGACAGCACCACAATGCTATCCGATGGGTACGCATTAGAAACCCCTACCGGCGAGAGTCCACTTGTATTTTTCAGGGAATTTTTTGGAGGAGAAATTGCCTACGCATGGTCGCCCGTAGGTCCGTTTGTCGTTATCAAACTAATCGAACCCAAGCGGGCGGCAGATAAGTTGCAATACATGGTAGAAGACATGGGGTACGGTGCCAAATGCAAAAAAGAAGGTGGTTTTTCTATCTATACTTTTCCCACAAACGGATTTGCCGGTTGTGTGTTTGGCAACTACTACACCCTTGACGAAGAAGAGCACATCATTATTGTAGACGACAAAATGGTCCTTGCTCCCACCGCTTCGTTTGCTCGCTACATTGCCAGTAGGAAATCGAATACACAAACCTTGCAGTGTTCGCCCAACTTTCAGGATGCCAACCGCACCTTGCTCAGCAAATCGAATATTTCCATGTACGTTAATATTCCCTACATGGTAAGAAATGCCGACCGATTTGTAGAGGACGAGACCCTACTTTGGGTGCAACAAACCCAAAGTCTTTGGAAAAACTTTTCGACTTTTTGCCTGCAATCGGAAAACGATTTGTCGGGCAACACCTTTCAACATCTTTTTATCCAGCATAACAAGGTAATGGAGGTAGACGAAAACGCCTTATTGGCCAACGACGAGAGCGAAAACAGCAAAGAGCCATCGGCAAATGAGACAAGCACAAGTTTACCGATTGACACACTATTGTCCCAACCTTCGGAGCAAGCGAACGAAGACGCAACAATGAGCACCGAAGAAGAACAACAACCTTCCACAAAAAGCGTAAAGCGCACCATCAGTGCACAACAACCCTTGTGCAGTGCCACGCTCGATTACCCTGCTGCATGTGCACCACAATTGGTAAAGAACCACTATACCGGCGAACATGAAATTGCCATACAAGACACACACAACCAACTGTACCTAATCAACGCAACAGGAAAAATACTTTGGAAAAAATCGCTTCCCGAACGTATTATGGGCAACATTACACAGGTAGATTTGTACAAAAACAGCAAATTGCAAATGGCATTTATTACTGCCAAACACCTAATGGTGATAGACCGAAACGGACAGATGGTAAAAGGTTTCCCATTGGCATTGCCGGCAGAGGCGACTCAAGGATTGAGCGTATGCGATTACGACAAGAACAAGAATTATCGTTTCTTTGTGCCCACCACCAATGGACAGGTACTGCTGTACAAAGCAGACGGCACATCGCCTAACGATTGGCAATTTAAAACCTCGAGTGGCAC
Source organism: Paludibacteraceae bacterium (assembly GCA_017508305.1). GTDB lineage: Bacteria > Bacteroidota > Bacteroidia > Bacteroidales > Paludibacteraceae > Enterocola. The sequence goes on from JAFVZF010000133.1 coordinate 11,252, forward strand.
CATTAGTGCGCCTATTCAATACCTCAAACAGCAAAGCAAAGATTTTTTAGTGGCATACGACGAGCAACAATGCTACTTCCTGAATCGACAAGGAAAAGAACGTATCCTATCGGGCAACACTATAAAAAAAGCACAAAACGGCGTTTTCTATGCCGATGCGGTAGGTTCTAACCACCGTTTTATAGCCACATCACCCAATGGTGATATCCACTATATTTACAACGACGAAGTAAAAACAAGTGCTATTAAAGCCTACTCAAACAAGCATCTATTTACCTTGTTTAAAGGAAATTATGGAAATTACTACCTATTCTTGGACAAACAAGGATTGGATGTATACGACCGTGACATGAACCTATACATGCAAGATGCCGGCGTAGTAGGCGGAAATGAGCCCACCTTGCTTATGCACGGCAGTAAAATGGCAGTCTTTGACAGCGAGCAACATTGTTGGATTATCTACAATCTGGTTAGCAAACGAAAAGCCTATCAAGTATTTGCCGGCGATACACCACTCGCCTATTTTGGAGCCTTTAAGCCCTATCAATCGCCTTGCTTGGTTGTTACAGAAGGCAAACTGCTAAAGTGGTACAAGATAAATGAGAAATGACTTGTGACTTGTGACTTTAGACTATTTTTATTACCTTTGTGAGCATTTAATTTAAGAAATATGATAGTATTCTTTAAGACACAGAACAACAACGTTTTAGCTGTACAAAGCAACGAAACTTTATCGGCGGAGAACATTGAAAAATTGGTATGGCTGTTTGATAATGCCACCCTATTGACAGAAACTGCCCTTGACGGCAATTACATTGGTCCGCGTCGTGAAATGATTACGCCATGGAGTACCAATGCGGTAGAAATTACCCAAAACATGGGTATTACCGGCATCAGTCGCATCGAAGAATACTATCCCAATGAGGGCGATGCTTCGTTCGACCCCATGCTACAACGCAAATACGAAGGATTGGACCAAGACCTATTCACCATCAACAAGCAACCCGATCCCATTGTGTACATTGACAATATCGAGGCATACAACGAGCAAGAGGGGTTGGCACTTAATCCCGACGAAATGGCATACCTTAACAGCATTGCCGAAAAATTGGGACGCAAACTAACCGACAGCGAGGTATTTGGATTCTCGCAAGTAAACTCGGAACACTGCCGTCACAAAATCTTTAATGGTTTGTACATTATCGATGGCGAAGAAAAAGAACTATCACTTTTCAAATTGATTAAAAAAACTTCCGAAACCAATCCCAATACCTTGGTGTCGGCTTATAAGGACAACGTTGCTTTTAACGCAGGCCTAGAAATAGAACAGTTTGCACCTAAAAGTGGCGACAAACCCGATTTCTTTGAAATCAAAAAAATACAATCCGTTATCTCGCTAAAAGCAGAAACGCACAACTTCCCCACAACTGTAGAGCCTTTCAATGGAGCTGCAACCGGCACAGGAGGCGAAATTCGCGACCGCCTTGGCGGAGGTAAAGCCAGCTTACCCATTGCCGGTACTGCTGTTTACATGACCTCGTATCCACGCATGGAAGCAGGCAAAAGTTGGGAAGAAAGCATAAAAGAACGCAATTGGTTGTACCAAACTCCCGAACAAATCTTAATCAAAGCATCCAATGGTGCTTCCGACTTTGGCAATAAATTTGGTCAACCGCTTATTTGCGGTTCGCTTTTGTGCTTTGAGCACGAAGAAGACGGCAAACAATATGGCTTTGATAAGGTCATTATGTTGGCAGGCGGTGTAGGATTTGGCACCCAACGCGATGCGTTAAAAGGCGAACCCGAAGTGGGCGAAAAAGTGGTCGTGTTAGGTGGCGACAACTACCGCATCGGTATGGGCGGTGGTGCCGTATCGTCGGTGAATACCGGTCAATATGCCAATGCCATTGAGCTAAATGCTGTGCAACGTGCCAACCCCGAAATGCAAAAACGTGCTGCCAACGTTATCAGAACCTTGGCAGAAAGCGACAACAACCCCATTGTTTCTATCCACGACCACGGTGCAGGCGGTCACCTTAACTGTCTATCAGAATTGGTAGAAAGCACCGGTGGTAAAATAGATATGAGCAAATTGCCCATTGGCGACCCCACCCTTTCTGCCAAAGAAATTATCGGCAACGAAAGCCAAGAACGCATGGGCTTGCTTGTTAAAGAAGATGACCTTGCGCTTATTAACCGCATTGCCGACCGCGAACGCTCGCCTATGTATGTAGTGGGCGAAACCACAGGCGATATGAACTTTGTGTTTGAACAAGCCGATGGCGAAAAGCCCATCAATCTACGTTTGGACTACATGATTGGCAAACCACCTCGTACCGTTATCAACGACAAAACCGTAGAGGCTAACTTTGCTAATCCTGCTACCGATGCTGCTCAAATTGAAAGTTACGTTAAGCAAGTATTGAGCATGGAGCACGTGGCTTGTAAAGACTGGTTAACCAACAAAGTGGACCGTTCGGTAACAGGTAAAATTGCCCGTCAACAATGTGCCGGCGAGTTGCAATTGCCGCTTAACGACTTGGGCGTTGTTGCCTTAGACTACCGTGGCAAGGAAGGCATCGCCACATCCATTGGCCACGCGCCCTTGGCAGCCCTTGCCAACCCCGAAGCCGGTTCGGTTTTATCCATTGCCGAAGCCCTTACCAACATTGTTTGGGCGCGTCTTGCCAACGGCATCGAAAGCGTTTCGCTTTCTGCCAATTGGATGTGGCCGTGCAAAAACGAAGGCGAAGATGCTCGCCTTTACAAAGCCGTCGAAGCATGTAGCGATTTTGCCTGCAGCTTAGTCATTAACATCCCTACCGGCAAAGACAGTTTGTCAATGACCCAAAAATACGGCGACAAGAAAGTACTGTCGCCCGGCACCGTTATCATATCGGCAGGAGCCGAAGTGGCAGATGTCAAACAAGTGGTAAGCCCCGTTGTACAAAACGACAAAAACAGCTCTATCTACTACATTGACTTTTCGTTTGACAACCTTAAATTGGGCGGTTCTGTATTGTACCAATGTTTGGGCAAAATCGGCAACGATGTCCCCACCGTACAAAACCCCGAATACTTTGCAGATGCCTTTAACAGCATTCAAAGCTTAATTGCCAACAATTACATCATGGCTGGCCACGATATTTCGGAAGGTGGTTTGATTACTGCTTTGCTCGAAATGACATTTGCGAATACAAAAGGTGGATTAAACATAAACCTATCTTCGCTTGCCGAAAAAGATACTGTAAAATTACTATTCTCCGAAAATCCCGGGGTATTTATCCAAACCAAAAACAATGCCGAAGTAGAAAAACTATTGACCGAAAACGGTATTGGTTTTGCCAAAATTGGCTACCCCATTGCAGAACGTAGCTTGATTGTTGTAAAAGACGACGAAAAGTACACTTTCGACATTGACGCATTGCGCGATGTATGGTATCGTCCATCTTACTTATTGGACTGCAAGCAAAGCGGCGAAACATGTGCTAAAGAACGTTTTGAAAACTACAAAAACCAACCCCTTGATTTGGCAATTTTGTCAAGCTTTACGGGTCAACTTTCGCAATTTAACTTGCAAACCCCACACGCCGAAAGTGGCATCAAAGCTGCCATCATCCGCGAAAAAGGTACCAACGGCGAACGCGAAATGGCATACGCTCTTTACCTTGCAGGCTTTGATGTAAAAGACGTACACATGACCGACTTGGCATCGGGACGTGAAACCTTAGAAGACATCAACATGATTGTATTCTGCGGTGGTTTCTCTAACTCGGACGTTTTGGGCAGTGCCAAAGGTTGGGCAGGCGGTTTCTTGTACAACGAAAAAGCGAAAAAAGCGTTGGATAACTTCTATGCTCGCAAAGACACCTTGAGTTTGGGTATTTGCAACGGTTGCCAATTGATGGTTGAACTAAACCTTGTTAACCCCGAACACGAAAAACGTACCAAAATGTTGCACAACAACTCGCACAAGTTTGAATCCAACTTTGTGGGGCTAACCATTCCCGAAAACAACTCGGTTATGTTTGGCAGCTTGTCGGGTAGCCGTTTGGGTATTTGGGTAGCACACGGCGAAGGTAAATTCTACCTTCCTATGGGCGAGGATAATTACAACATCATTGCTAAATACACACACGCAGGTTATCCTGCTAACCCCAACGGTTCGGATTATAACGTAGCAGGTATTTGCTCGGCTGACGGTCGTCACTTGGCGATGATGCCACACTTGGAACGTGCCATTTTCCCATGGCAATGGGGTTACTACCCACAAGGACGCCAAGACGAAATTACCCCATGGGTAGAAGCGTTTGTTAATGCCTTCAACTGGATTAAAAATAATAAATAGTCGTTTCGTTTAACGGATAGACTAACTATTAAATTTTATACGATAAAATAAGATATCGTGATGAGCGGGAACTAATTTTATGAATTATTTCCGTTAAACAAAAACTGCTGTTTGAACGAAGTGAGTTCAGTTTTTGTAGGAAATAATGAGTAAAATTCCGCGAAGAGCGTCAATCGAAATTTTAACGTATAAAATGTGAAAGATTATGTTATTGGACTTATTCATAGCATTCTTTAAAATAGGAGCCTTCACCTTTGGTGGAGGCTATGCTATGATATCGGTCATCGAAAACGAAGTCGTCACTAAAAAGAAATGGTTATCCGAGCAAGACTTTGTAGATATGTTGGCGACGGTACAAAGCCTACCGGGTCCTATCTCTATCAATTCGTCGGTTTACGTTGGGTATAAACAAAAGGGAGTACTTGGCGCCATTGCTGCGGCTGTAGGCACCGCTCTCCCCTCTTTTATTATCATCCTGCTACTTGCCATCGTATTTACAGATGTACAAGAGCATCCTACTATCGAAAAAATATTTAAAGGCATACGACCCGCCGTAGTTGCCCTGATTGTAGCTCCTTTGGTACGCCTTTCCCAAAAAACAGGCATCACCTACAAAAATGCCATCATCCCCATTATAGCAGCCTTGCTGGTTTGGCAATGGGGCATTTCTCCCATTTACATTATTATTGCCGCCGCAGCTGCCGGCTTATTGTATAATCGCCTAAAGAACCACAAACAATGAGCCTGTACCTGACACTATTTTGGATATTTTTTAAAATTGGGCTCTTTGGCTTTGGTGGAGGGTATGCCATTGCTGCCATGATACAAGACGAGGTGGTATACAACCATGGTTGGCTCACCGTGGCAGAATTTACAGACATCATGGCCATTTCGCAAGTTACGCCGGGACCTATTGCCATCAACTGCGCCACCTACGTGGGATATAGTGTTACAGAAAGCATTTGGGGCGCAGCACTTGCCACCTTTGCGTCGTGTTTAGGTCCATTCATCTTGGTTTGTTTAGTGGTTGTCGGATTGCAGAAAGTAAAACACAACAAGTACGTAGAAGCGGCTTTTGGAGGCATCAGACCCGTAGTCATCGGGCTCATCGCATCGGCCGCACTTATGTTGGCTAACGGCGAAAATTTTATCGATCTATACAGCTACATCATCTTTGCCGTAGTGGCAATAGCATCTCTTTTAAGGGCAAATCCTATCTTTTTACTGCTACTATGCGGCATTGCCGGCTACTTTTTGTACTAATCACAATAGCGAATAGGCTGCTGTAATACGTATCGTTTTAACAGGTACTTCCAATAACGCAACAACGGCATTTTTACCGTAGGGTAATGATGTTTTAGCCATGAAGAAGCTGGGACAATACTGCGCCATATATAGCGCACAAAATAGGGTTGCTTGGATAGTTCTTTTAGCTTATGTAGCAGGGCTTTTACCCCTTTTTTAGCCCCACTTCGCTTATTTCTTAGCATATTACTCAACGTACCCAATCGGTGCTTGCGGCGATATGGCGCAGGCACTTTTACTCCAAAATAGGCTTCTACAGCGCTCCACGTAAAACAACACCAATCCATCACTTTTTCGGGCAAACGATAGCTGTCTATTACTTCCCATTTGATAGAAGCGGCTAATAGCAGTTCGCGTATGTCGCACAAGCTTCTAAGTCTTACACCATTGCGCCAATCTTTGGCAAAATTGATGCTCAAATGAATCAACATCATTTCATTGGACATTCTTAATAAACCATCCGACAGAGGAATCGCTGTCTGAAATGCCAATTGCGCCATTCTTTCATCGTCTGGTCCGTTGTAAAATTTCCAATGCAAATCGGCAAAATAAGCATAATCGCCCTTGTAAATGTAAGGCAAAGATTTTTGTGTACGTTCAAATTCTTGTCGATGCGCTTTAGAGCGATACCCGTCTACAAAATCGCTCTTCCATCCATGACGCAAAAAGCACTCACGCACCTGCTCGGCATCGGCATAAGGTACCATCACATCTATATCGCCCATGCTTCTTAACAACTCGTCTTTGTACAACGACAAATTCAAGGCAGCTCCTTTTAAGGCTATAATCCGGGTAGAAGGCACCATTGATGCCATTTCTTTTACCTCCGATAGCAAGGTTTGATTCAAGATAGCTATTTTGTAGGCTTGTTGCGCCAAATCTTTTTCAAACCATTCGGGCACACCTACTATTTGCTTTAGGCGGCTAAGCTGACGAAATACCTGAGGCACTACCCCATGTTGCACGGTCATTTGGTACAGCAGTTTCCAATTAACCGGCATGGCAAACGAATTTTGCAATACCTCTTCGTCTTGTTTCGAAAAGTAAAATTTAGACAACGACAACAGTTGATTATCCGTAATCATAACCTATCAATTTACGTACGATTCAAACAGTGGATTACACACGCTTTCTATACTATCTTGGGACGCATACAATAGGTACACGCCCAATTGCTGTTCTTGAGCGATGGTGCAAATGCTATCCTTATTGCCTATGACCATAAAGGCAGTAGCGTAGGCATCTGCCAGCATGGCAGTAGGAGCTATTACAGTAGCACTCAACAGCGAATGATGGCAAGGTGTACCCAATCGGGGGTCGATGGTATGGCTGATTTTTTTGCCTTCTTGGTAGTAAAATTGGCGATAATTGCCGGAAGTCGCCACTCCAACGTCTGTAACCGACAATATAGAAGCCACTTGATTGGACACTAACAGCGAATCTTCGGTGGGCTGTTGCACACCCACCCGCCATCTATTTCCTTGCGCATTGGCTCCTTTGAGCCTCATCTCGCCACCTATATCCACCAAGTAATGGCAAACGCCCTTGCTTTCTAAGAACTGTGCGACAACATCGCATCCCAACCCTTTGGCTATGGCACTTGCATCCAACTGCACACAAGGTATGGCTTTATTTACCTTATTGGCTTTTAGGCTTACTTTTTGATAGCCGACGCATCGTTTCAAGCTATCTATTATCGATTGGGTGCGTTTACGAGTAGGATCAAACCCAAACCCCCACGCATTGACCAAAGGAGCAACGGTAATATCAAAAGCACCATTGGTCTGCGCTGAAACTTGTTGTGCAGTAGTAAACACCAATGCAAACAACGAATCGACCACCACCGTCGTATCATTCCGGTTTATTCGAGATATAATGGAGGTACTATCAAAAGTAGACAGCGAGGAATTAACACTACGTAGTGCCCCTTTTATACCCTCGTGTAAGTTTTCAGAAGAGGCATATATCACTTTGTAGTAAGTACCAAAAACAACTCCACTATCGGTACGATATGCTGCCTGCTGCGTACAGCTTGCAAGCAGAAAGGTGGTAATTACAAGGAGTATGTGTTTCATATAGCAGCAAGAGGTTATAGGTAACTAAAAAAATATTATCTTTGTAGCATTGCAAAGATAATATTTTCGTATGAAAAAACAAGAAGCATTGGATAGACGTTATATGCGCATGGCATACGTATGGGCAGAAAACTCGTACTGCGAACGCAGACAAGTAGGTGCCATTATGGTTAAAAACAGAATGATTATTTCGGATGGGTACAACGGCACACCTTGCGGATTTGAAAATGTTTGCGAGGACGATTCGTTTAAAACCAAGCCTTACGTACTGCATGCCGAAGCAAATGCCATTACCAAAATAGCACGTTCGCACAACAGTAGCGAAGGAGCTACCATGTATGTAACCACATCTCCCTGCATAGAATGCGCCAAACTAATTATTCAGGCAGGTATTGTACGAGTAGTATACAGCGACGAATACCATGTAACCGATGGTTTGGATCTACTAAAACGTGCCGGCATCGAAGTTTGTCGAATTGATATGAGCAACCATGAATAGTAAACTTACACCTATTTGGTTGGCGCTTGCCGCATCTTTGGGCATTTACTTGGGCTTTTTCCTTACCCGTAATGCAGCTCAAAGCGAAACATCTATTGTCGCTCCCAACCATACTACCACCCCCTACTCTAAGCTAAACGAGGTTTTACACCTTATCGACGAGGCATACGTAGACACCATCGACAAATCGAAAATGATGGAAGATATTTTGCCTGTGATACTCAAAGACTTGGACCCTCACTCCATTTACGTGCCCAAAGACGAGGTAGAAAGCATGAACGAAGATTTGGAGGGCAGTTTTAGCGGTATCGGCGTGCAATTTAACATCCTCAACGACACCGTTATGATTGTGGATGTCATTGCAGGCGGTCCATCCGAGCGACAAGGGCTACGTGCCGGCGACCGCATTGTAAAGGTCAATGACACCATTTTTACCGGCAAACACATCAACAATAACAAGGTGGTTAAAACCCTTCGTGGCAAAAAAGGCACTACCGTTAAATTAGGAGTTAAACACGCAGGGACAGAAAGAATTTGGGACTATGTCATTACACGCGATGACATCCCGGTTAATAGCGTAGACATCGCCTACCCCATTAGCAAGGGCATCGGCTACATCAAAGTCAGCCGTTTTGGCGCCAATACCTACCAAGAATTTTTAACGCAACTGATGTGGTTGCGCGAAAAAGAGGGTTGTCAAGACTTTATCATCGACCTGCGAAACAACTCGGGCGGCTATTTGCATGCTGCCATTTTAATGGTCAATGAGTTTCTACCCAAAGGAGAGCTTATTGTGTATACACAAGGCAAAGCCTTTCCACGCGAGGATGCGTATGCCGATGGCACCGGGCGTTTTAAAAACCAACGTGTGTGCGTGTTAATCAACGAGTGGTCGGCTTCGGCGAGCGAAATTTTTGCCGGAGCCATGCAAGACCAAGACAGAGGTTGGGTAATAGGCAGACGCTCCTTTGGCAAAGGCTTAGTGCAACAACAAATGGATCTCAAAGATGGTTCGGAGTTACGTTTAACCATAGCACGTTACTATACGCCATCGGGCAGATGTATTCAAAAACCCTATAAGCAAGGCGAAATTGATGCCTACGACGAAGATTTGCAAGAACGATATGACCATGGCGAATTCTTTGACCAAGATAGCATTGTACAAAACGATTCGCTTATCTACTATACCAAATTGGGACGTACCGTATACGGTGGTGGCGGTATTATGCCCGACTACTTTGTCGGACAAGACACCACCAACTACACGCCTTACTATCGCCACGTTTTTAACTCGATGACCTTGTACAATTTTTGCTTTAACTATGCCGATAAGCATCGCACGAAATTAAAGCAATACAAGACTTGGCAAGAATTACAAGCTTACTTATGTACGACCTCGTACTTGGAAGACTTTTTACAGTATGCCGAACAAAACGGAATTGCCCGAAAAGCACAAGAAATAAAGCAATCGGAAGAGTTGATTGTAAACAGCTTACAAGCCTATATATCGCGCAACATATTAGGGGATAGTGGTTCTTACCCTATACTTAACCTCAACGATTTAACGGTTCAGAAGGCCCTTGACGTATTCAAAAAAGAAGCCTCCATTGCTCCTGTTAGCGATAAGAATCAGCAAACAATCGAATCGAAAAAAGACCTATAATGGTACCTGTAAAAGAAATAATGCAAGCCCATTGCCAAGGCAACGAGCCATTGTTTGAAATACTTTGGAGCCATGGCAACAGCGTGGCACAAAAAGCATTGCAGATAGTCCGTTTGCATCCTCAATGGGAGATAGACGAAACGTTTATCTACGAGGCGGCTTTACTACACGATATTGGTGTTACGCAATGCGATGCAGCCGGCATCCATTGCTATGGTAAGTATCCTTACATTTGTCACGGCTATTTAGGGGCGGATATATTGCGTCAATTAGGTTTGCAACAGCACGCATTGGTAGCCGAACGCCACACCGGAACAGGTTTAACCGAAGACTACATTGTAGCCAAAGGTTTACCACTGCCCACAGGGCGCATCTACACCCCCCAAAGCATCAGCGAACAACTTATTTGCTACGCCGACAAGTTCTTTTCCAAAACCAAATTAAACCAAGAGAAGAGCATCGAAAAAATAGAGGCGTCGCTCGCCAAATGGGAGGACGCCTCGCTCGAACGCTTTAAAGCGTGGACACTTACATTTTATCCGGAACACCAATTCCCAACAGCGCCATAGCCTGTTTGATTACTTTAGCCACGTTGCGTGACAGCACAATACGCATGGCGCGAACGGCCTCATCTTCTTCTTTCAGGATGGAATAATCGTGGTAAAATTGGTTGTATTCTTTGACCAAATCGTACGTATAGTTGGCTATTAGCGATGGACTATACTCCTTGCCGGCTTGTTTTACCACTTCGGGGAACGACGAAAGGGCACTGATAAGCGCAATTTCTTTGTCGTTTAACTGTATACCATCAAATGCGGGCAACTCACCTAATTCGGCTGCTTTGCGCAACACCGACTGAATGCGGGCATGGGTATATTGAATAAACGAACCTGTATTGCCATTAAAGTCGATGGATTCTTTGGGATTAAAGGTCATGTTCTTGCGAGGATCGACCTTAAGAATAAAGTATTTTAAGCTACCCAATCCTATCATGGTGCAAATGGCATCGATTTCTTCTTGCGACATACCGTCCAATTTGCCCAATTCTTTGGAAATTTCGGTAGCCGTTCCTACCATTTCGTCCATTAAATCATCGGCATCGACTACGGTTCCTTCGCGGCTCTTCATCTTTCCTTCGGGCAGTTCGACCATGCCATACGAAAAATGCACCAAATCCTTGCCCCATTCAAAGCCCAATCGATCCAACAAAATAGACAACACTTGGAAGTGGTAATTTTGTTCGTTGCCTACCACATAAATCATCTTATTGATAGGATAATCTTGGAATCGAAGCGATGCTGTTCCTATATCTTGGGTCATGTACACCGAAGTACCATCGGCACGTAGCAACAGTTTTTGGTCCAAGCCTTGATCGGTCATATCCGCCCATACAGAGCCGTCTTCTTTTGTAAAGAACAACCCTTTTTGTAGCCCTTCGTTTACTTTTTCTTTGCCTATCAAATAGGTATCCGACTCGTAGTAAATTTTATCAAAATCTACGCCCATACGTTTGTAGGTTTCGTCAAAACCATCGTACACCCACTGATTCATGGTTTGCCATAGGGCACGAACCTCAGCATCGCCAGCTTCCCATTTACGCAACATTTCTTGCGCTTCGAGCATCAAAGGAGCATTCTTTTTGGCATCGTCTTCGTTCATCCCTTGTTGCATCAGCTCTTTTATCTCCGCCTTATATGCTTTATCAAACGCCACGTAGTAATCGCCTACCAAGTGGTCACCCTTTTTGCCCACAGAAGAGGGAGTGGCACCCTTGCCAAATTTTTGCCACGCCAACATGGACTTACAAATATGGATACCACGGTCGTTTACAATATTTGTTTTAACCACTTTGTAACCATTGGCTTTCATAATTTCTGCCAAACTATACCCCAACAAATTATTGCGGATATGTCCTAAGTGCAACGGTTTATTGGTATTGGGCGATGAGTATTCGATCATCACCAAAGTCGAATTTTCGGTAACAGGCACTCTACCATAAGTAGCAGTTGCATCAATTGTTTTAAGGGTATCCAACCATGAGCCTTGTTGCAGTACAATGTTTAAAAAACCGTTAATAACATTGTAATCTGCTACTATCGATACGTTTGCTTTTAAGTACTCACCTATCTCTTGCGCTGTCTGCGCCGGATTTTTATGCGATATTTTTAGCAATGGGAACGTTACCAATGTCCAATCGCCGGCAAACTCTTTCTTGGTTTTTTGCAGGGTTATTTGCGACTCGGCAGGTGCGTTGCCGTATAGTTGTTCTACTGCTGCTACAACAGCATTTTTCAGTTGATTTTCCATGAAATATTAGCTCTATTATAATAGGCTGCAAAGATAATGTAAACCGAGTGCAATGACAAAAAAACAAAGTTTTTTTATTTATGTTTTGTAATAATTGCATGCGAGGATGCAATTATTACAAAACATAAATTTAAAGCAAACAAGGTTTGCTGTCATTGCCGAGGTGCCGCTTATCTTATTCAGGCTTTGCCTTCATGATTTTGCTCACGCTCGGCATAACAAATAAATTTGTTATGCTCTCACTTAATCGCAAAATTCACGAAAGACGAAGTCTTGAGTAAAGATTTATAGAAACAACCGCATATTAACGATTAATTTTATCACTTAGCTCGGCACCAGCCTTGAATTTGACTACTTTTTTTGATTCGATGGTCATTTTTTCTTGAGTAGAAGGATTAATACCTTCACGTGCAGCACGTTCTACTACTTGAAAGGCTCCAAATCCTACCAATGCCACTTTATCACCGTTTTTGAGTGCCTTAGAAACCGATTTAATAAATCCGTCCAATGCTTTTTTTGCCACTACTTTACTAATGCCGGCATTTACTGCCATGGCATCTACTAATTCTGATTTATTCATATTATTCTGATTTTAAGTTGTTTATTATTTATTTTCATTACGTGCCCACAAAATCAATCGCAAGGATTGACTATAATTAAAATAGTTAATCATCCAATTGATAAAGACAATAAATTTATTGCGCACACCCAAAATAGAGCGCAAATGCACCACCAACCACATGACCCATGCCATAAATCCGCCCATTTTCATACCGGCAAACTCGGCTACAGCCTTGTTGCGTCCTACCGTTGCCATGGTGCCTAAATTCTTGTATTTAAATGGTTTCAAAGGCTTACCCTTTGCCATTCGTTTTAGATTCTTGGCCAACAATGTGCCTTGCTGTATGGCCACTTGTGCCAGCTGAGGATGTCCTTGCTCCCACTGCATATCAACTTGGGGCATGATACACTGATCGCCTATGCAATACACATTTTCCATGCCCTTTACCTGATTGTAGGCATCCACCACAATACGCCCTCCGCGCGAGATTACTTCGGCCGGCATATTTTCTACCTGTTGAGCCATAACACCGGTTACCCAAATTAAGGTTTGCGTGGCAATGGTACTGCCATCGTTTATCAAAGCAACTCCATCCCTGTAATCGTTTACACGCTGATTGAGCAGCACATTGACCCCCATCGAACGTAAATATTTCAATACATTATCCGACGATTTTTGGCTCATGGCTGCCAACAAGCGAGGCTGCGATTCGATGAGATAGATATTCATTAAACTGTTTGGCAAATCGGGATAATCCTTGGGCAGGATAAAGTTTTTCATTTCCGATAAAGCCCCCGCTATTTCGACCCCTGTGGCACCACCACCTACAATTACCACATTTAGCAAAGCCTGACGTTCTTGCGGATTAGCGCACACCAATGCTTGTTCTAAACGTTGCAAAAGTACATTGCGAAGTCCCATTGCCTCGGTTAAGGTTTTCATGGGCATTGCTTTTGCCTGAATCTGCTGATTTCCAAAAAAATTGGTAGTAGTTCCTGCGGCTAACACCAAATAATCGTACGATATATTGCCAATGGTCGTGACAATGGCCTTTTCTTGTGGCAAAATACCTGTAACTTCTGCTAAACGGAAGTAAAAGTTCTTACGTTTCTGAAATATTTTTCTAAAAGGGAATGCGATGTTGCTCGGCTCTATGCCGGAAGATGCCACCTGATAAATCAGAGGAGGAAAATGGTGATAATTATTTTTATCGACCAAGACCACCTGATAATTCGATTTTACCAACTTACGTGCAATTTTCAGACCACCAAAGCCACCGCCAACAATAACCACACGCTTGTTTTCTGTTTTAGGAATATTACAACTCATATTCGTATAACTAAATACATAGGGCAAAGTTAATAAAATTACCCAAAAATTACTACATTTGCATCTTAAAGCACTTTTTTATGAACGATTACAGACCAATCAATCCAAATTTTCCTCCAATTGTCAAAAATCTCATCATTATCAATGTATTGGTATGGGTAGCCAGCATTACGCTGCCTCGATTGGGTATTGACGTGGTAGAACTATTTGGGCTGCACTATTGGGAATCCTCCCATTTTCATATCGGTCAACTGTTTACATACCAATTTTTGCACGATACCTCCTCGGTTACGCACTTGTTGTTTAACATGTTTGGGGTATGGATGTTTGGCAAAAACATCGAACTGCTGTGGGGACCACGAAAATTCTTGATTTTTTACCTTGTCAGTGGCATTGGTGCCGGCATCATCCAAGAATTGGTATGGATGTACAGCCTATCGCCTGCCATCGAGGCCTTTGACCAATATGCCAATACCAAAGACATTCACCTGCTCATGCCCTATTTGAACAATCTGACCGAGTACACGCACATACCTATGAGCCAGCTATGGGCACTCAAAGAGCAACTACTCAACGCACCTGTTACAGTAGGGGCATCGGGTGCTTTATTTGGCATATTATTAGGATTTGCCGTACTATTTCCACAAGCACGAATGGTACTGCTGTTTTTTCCGGTTCCGATCAGGGCACCTTATTTTGTCGCATTGTATGCCATTGCCGAGTTGTACATGGGCATATCTTATACGGGCGATGGCGTGGCGCATTTTGCCCATTTAGGGGGCATGATATTTGCCGCCATCCTACTGCTGATATGGAAGAAAAAGGGAGATTTATACTAACCAAACCAAAGAAATGAATCGTTTTTGGAACGACATAAAAACCAGCTTTAAAGAAGGCAACTTCTTAACCAAGCTTATATACATCAATGCAGGTGCATTTGCCGTGTTGAAATTGGCCATCATCCTATGCAAATTATTGGGCGCTTCTACCTACTGGGTGCAATACCTTGAGATGCCTGCCTATATACCTACCTTACTGCAACAACCATGGTCGTTACTTACCTACATGTTTTTGCACACCCATTTTGCTCACGCTATTTTTAACCTTATTGCTTTGTACTATTTTGGACAATTGTTTTTGCAGTTTTATAGCCAAAAACAGTTGGTAGCAGTATACATTTGGGGAGGATTGGCAGGTGCTGCCGTATACCTATTGGGATTTAACTTATTTCCTTACTTTGCCTCAGTAAAGATGGTTTCTTTTTTATTGGGAGCATCGGCCTCTGTAATGGCCATTTTATTTGCTGCGGTCGGTTACGCACCAAACAGCGAAGTAAACGTAACACTGATTGGCAACGTAAAACTAAAATACATTGGTTTGGCTTTTCTATGCATCGATATACTGGGTTTGGGCGCCATCAATTCCGGCGGATCGATGGCACATATTGGAGGAGCTATCATGGGGTATGTATTTGCCCTACTGCTACAAAAAGGCACCGATTTGAGCCAACCCATCACCGCTACCATCGATTGGTGCGTCAACCATTTTAGCCGCAAGTCATCTGCTGGTAAAAAGCGTTTTAAAGTAACCGTAAATAACACGCGTAACATGAGTGATGCGCAGTGGAACATGCAACGAAAAGAGCGAGAAAAAGCACGCCAAGAACGCATTGATGAGATACTTGAAAAAATAAAAAAATCGGGCTACCAAAATTTATCGGACGAAGAGAAAAAATCGTTATTTGATTTAACAAAACCCACTAAATGAAACGATTAGGAAATATACTTTGGATTATTATCAGCGCTATTGCCATACTGACTTTGGCAGTAACACTGATTATATCCTACATCCCACCCGACTCTGCGTTGAACCTACTTAGCGGACTTAATTTACTATTCCCATACGCCCTCATCTTTTCGTCTATTTGCATAGTGGTATGTTTATTAAGACGACAATTTTACACCGTGTTGTGCATTGCTGTCATCGTATTGCTTTCTATTCCCAATATTAAAAAGAGCATTGGTTTTACCACTCCCACAGAGACAGAAGAAGGTTTAAAAATAGCCAGCTACAACGTACACTATTTTAACTTTTACGATTACAAACAAAAAAATGCCCTGCAATACCTTAAAAAGTGCGATGCCGATGTGTTGTGTATACAAGAATTGTTGGCAATGCAAGAAGGAAAAAACACGCTCCAAGACCTAACAAAAGCACTTTCACAATATCGTTACAAGCATATTCACTTTTTTTACGAGGGGAAACGCCTGCGCAAAGGCATTGCCACTTTTTCCAAGTATCCCATTATTAAAAAAGAGAAAGCTGCCATCGACTCACCGTTTCATGGTGCCATTTCTTCTTGGATAAAAGTAAACGACGACACCTTGCAAGTTGTTAATTGCTATTTGGAATCGAATCGACTTACCACAGCAGAAAAAGAGCTATACAAAAGCCAAGAGAAAACCAATATTATCAAGCGCATTTACAATAAATTAGCAAGTGCTGCTCAAAAACGAGGTCAGCAAGCCCAAGCAGTAGCAGCCATCAAAGATCCGTCGTGCGCCACCATTGTATGCGGTGACCTAAACGATCTTGCCACCTCGTACGTATATCGCACCATAATAGGAGAAGATACCGACGCATTTATTGCCCTTAACAAAGGCATTGGTAACACCTTTCACGAAGGTATGTATCGGTTTAGAATTGACTATATGTTTGCAGACGATGGCATTACCCCCCTATCGTTTCAAATCAACAAGCAACCCTACTCCGATCATTATCCCATCGAATTACAATGTAAAATCAATTAGTATATGAAACCAGTAGTAAGTATTATCATGGGCAGCACCAGCGATTTGCCCATCATGGAAAAAGCAGCAAAAGTATTGGACGAGTTTGCCATTCCCTTCGAAATGCACGCTCTTTCGGCACACAGAACACCCGACGAAGTAGCCGATTTTGCCAAAGAAGCCGAAGAAAGAGGCATTAAAGTAATTATAGCGGCAGCCGGTATGGCGGCCCATTTGGCAGGCGTTATTGCCTCGATGACCACATTGCCTGTCATTGGTGTTCCTATCAAATCAAGCATTGAAGGCATGGATGCCCTACTTGCCATGGTACAAATGCCTCCCGGCATACCTGTAGCAACCGTCGCCATCAATGGCGCTATGAATGCAGGCTTGTTGGCGGTTCAAATGTTGGCTTTGTCTGACGAAAAATTAGCGACAGCATTTGCCACCTACAAAAACGACTTAAAAAAGAAGATTGTTAAAGCAAACGAAGAACTTAAAGAAGTAAAATTTGCTTACAAAACCAATTGATAAAACAAGGCATGTTCGTACCCATTAGGCGTACGCAAGAAGTCTTTCCATACACCGCTTTGCACAAATCCCACTTTTTGGAACAACTGTTGCGAAGCGGTGTTGTTTTCAGCAATAATGGCAGTGAGTTGATGCCATCCCAAG
Organism: Paludibacteraceae bacterium; assembly: GCA_017508305.1. Taxonomy (GTDB): domain Bacteria; phylum Bacteroidota; class Bacteroidia; order Bacteroidales; family Paludibacteraceae; genus Enterocola. Next base: position 28,804 of record JAFVZF010000133.1, read on the forward strand.
TAGTTTTTTGCATAGTCTGCCAACAAGGAAAGCGCCATGGCGGCATAACCTTGCCGACGATGCAATTTTTCGATAAAGATTCCCACCTCGGCACGACGATGAAAATGATCGATACCAAACACATCCAACAGTCCCACCATTGCACCGTCTTGCCGTACAATCGCCCATTTAAATTGCGAGCAAGCAAACACATCTTCTGAAGTCTGCTCCAAATATTGACGCAAAAGGTAGCGCGAAAGAGGCATGTGTACCGTACCTGTTTGCCAATTCTGCGCATCGTTTTCGCAAGCATGCAGAAAATCCAAATCGGTAGGCTCTAACGCTCTGATACGCAATGTATTATTTTGCAAATAATTCATAACCTACTAACAATCAATAACAAATCCCATACCGGGATGTTCGATACGAATACGTTTGCTTCCTTTGTTTTGCTCGATACAATCAATAATTTGAGCGTAGGTATACTGACGGGTCGATAAAGTAATATCAGGTTCTCCCACGGCAGGCAATGCCTTTTGAGAGCGCAAAGAAGCAAACGCAACCATAATATGTGTCAATAAAGTAAGCAAAGCATATACCAAACCTTTGCCATGGTACTTTTCGTAAAACAGCTGCATTGCTCCATAAAAATTACGCATATAACGGGCATCGTATCGTGTACTCTCGCCCTTGTAATGTACTATGGTAGCAGGGAAATAGTAGTTTTTACATCCCGCCAAGGTAATGGCATACGACAAATCAATGTCTTCGCCATACATAAAGTAGCGCTCGTCCAAATACACCACATCGCCCAAGGCTTGCTTGTTCATCAGCATAAAGGCACCCGACAAAATAGGCACTTCGCCAACCTGTTTATCAGACAACACTTGGTAGTAGTAGCTTTTATTACCTGCCAATGGCAGATGCAGAAATTTACAGATAGCATTCCAAATAGTCGGAACAGAGCGTTTTGATTCGGGCAAAAAGCAACCTTTTGCATCCACCATGCGCACGCCCAAAGCACCAAATTGTGGCATATTATCGGCAAAATGGCAACAATTTTGCAACGTATCTTCGGCAATAATGGTATCCGGATTGAGCAGCAGCACATATTTGCCTTTTGCCAATGCTATGGCTTTGTTATTGGCTTTGGCAAACCCTTCGTTTTGCTCATTGGCAATAAAAATAACCGACGGAAAATATTGTTGCACCAATAATTGAGAACCATCGTTAGAAGCATTATCCACTACAATTACCTCGCACGACAGCTGCTTAGATGCCTTATGCACAGCATCCAAGCATTGCAACAGGTAGTGAGGCACTTTGTAATTGACGATAATGACCGACAGCTCTACCATCTTATAACATTGCTTTCAATTTGGCAAAAAAGCCTTTGGGTTGAGGCACTTGATAGTGCGCATTGTATTGAGGAATGCACGTTCCTTTTATCATTTGATAAATAATGCCCCAATCGGGCAATCCGCCCACATTTCTATCATCGATGTAAATATCGGCATTTACTTTTCGGCTATCCTTTTCGTCTAACTGTTCGCCGGGAAAGTTGGCATTAACGGCATAAAATTCCAATCCCCTGCTTTTTAGGTAATCGACAGCCTCGTCCAATAGTTTGCCGGAACGTACCGTCCATAAAACCAACCGATACCCTTCTTGCTGTAAACGAAGCAAGGTATCGATGGCAAACGGAATTTCTTTTCCTATCTTGGGATAGGCATGGGTAACAATAGTACCATCAAAATCAACTGCAATTAGTTTACTCATGACTATTCTCCTTTTTTGATATTATCATTTGCATCAGTCGATGCGTAACTGTTCCACTTTAACGTCGTAGGTTTGCAAAAGATAAGGGCAACAAAAGCAATCAAGTAGCAATACAATGCAGTTCTATCACGCAACAACCAATAGACCAATACAGAAGTTAATGCGGGCAATGCAATGGCATACATTTGCACTATCGCCCATTTGGCATAGGTTTGTACAGAAGCACCCGGTTTTACTTTTACAGAAAACCATTTAAACACCGCCGGTATGGATAAGAGCAGCAAAATATTGATGGTACTAATCAGCATCATCGTCCCATCAGGTACAATCAAATAAGGCTGCCCATTCATCGAAAAGTGAGCCACTGCTAACAATAGCAGCAGTACAACATACAAGGCATAGTAATGCAATTGCAAAGTTTTGTTGGTTCTCATAACTAATTTTTATAAGGTACTCGATTTACGATAGATTTTCCCAAGGTCAATTCGTCGGCATACTGCAATTCATCGCCTACTGAAACACCTCGAGCTATGGTGGTAAGGGTCACTTCGCATCCTGCCAACTTGCGTGCAATATAGTAAGAGGTAGTATCGCCTTCCATGGTGGTACTCAATGCCAATACTACTTCTTTAACGCCACCTTGCTTAACACGTTGCACCAAACTTTCTATTTCCAAATCGGAAGGATGCACCCCATCGATGGGCGAAATCACACCCCCCAAAACGTGATACAATCCCCTGTATTGCCCTGTATTCTCTATCAACATCACTTCTTTGATGGTCTCGACCACACAAACCACATCGGTTTGACGCGAAGTGTCCGAGCAAATCTGACACACCTCTGTATCGGATATATTTTTGCACACGTTGCAATATTTTACTTCGTTTTTGAGCAACAAAATAGCCTGTGCAAAATCGGCCACATCTTGTTGTTCTTGTTTAAGCAGATGTAAAGCCAAACGAAGCGCTGACTTTTTTCCTATTCCGGGCAATTTGGATAGCTGATTAACGGCATTTTCCAATAAATACGAAGGATACGATTGCATACCACACAAAGATTCATCAAGAAGACAAATATAGGGATTTTTTGGGGATTTGCAAAATATGGACTAATCGGTTAATCGACTAATCGACTAATCGATAATTTTATCTACCTTTGCCACATCATACAAAATTACATTCAACAACTCAACACCTAAACAACTAAACAAAAAATGCACCCCCTTACCCTACTACTCATTATAGCATTGTACTTTTTGCTGCTTATAAGCATAGGCTATGCCGGCAAAAAACACAATAGCAACGCTTCTTTTTACCTTGGAGGCAAACAATCGCCATGGTACGTAGTGGCATTTGGCATGTTAGGGGCATCTTTGTCGGGCATTACGTTTGTTTCTGTACCGGGGATGGTGGTGCATTCGGGCTACACCTACATGCAATTGGTCGTTGGTTTTTCGTTGGGTTACCTATTGGTAGCCCATGTATTACTGCCTATGTACTACCAACTGCAAGTTACCAGCATCTACCAATACCTTGGCACACGTTTGGGCAGCCGCAGCCACAAAACAGGCAGTTTTTACTTTCTGCTATCGCGCACCTTAGGAGCAGGCATACGCCTGTATGCAGCCGCTCTTATTTTACAACACATGGTATTTAGTCCATTGGGGGTTCCTTTTCCACTCACCGCTGCCATTTGGATTAGCATCATCTATCTGTACACCAAACAAGCAGGTATTCGTACCATTGTATGGACAGATGCCCTACAAACCCTATTTATCCTTATCGCCCTGTGCCTGCTACTGTACGAAAGCTATGCGCATATCGACACTTTTCCATGGCAAAGCTATCCCTATGTACAATGGGATTGGGCACCACAAAACAACTTTTTAAAATGGACCGTTAGCGGGGTATTTATTACACTATCCATGACCGGTTTGGATCAAGACATGATGCAAAAAAACCTTAGCTGCAAAAACTTGCGCGATGCGCAAAAAAACATGTATTGCTATGGGGCGTCGTTCATTCCTGTCAATGCTGCATTTTTATGGTTAGGAGCCTGTTTGGTAGTCGTACTGACACAAAGCGGCATTGCACTTCCTGCACAATCCGATCACTTGGTTACCACTGCCATCGAAAGCGGACTGTTTTCGCCCGTAGCTATAGGACTGTTTGTTTTGGGAATCGTTGCAGCCACTTGTTCCAGCAGCGATTCTGCCCTAATTTCCATTACAACAGCTATCAATATCGACTTCTTACCTATTACCAACGATGCAAAAGCCGAAAAACGACGCAAACACACCCACCTGCTTGTTTGTGCTGCATTTATTGTTTTACTTTGGGTGTTCTACTACGTTAGCAACGACAACCTACTTGACACACTATTTAACATCGCGTCCTACACCTATGGTCCTCTGTTAGGCATGTTTACTTTTGGCCTATTTACCCGCTATCAGGTACACGACAAATGGGTGCCGCTTATCGCTATACTCTCCCCCTTGTGCTGTTTGCTGCTACAACGCATTACCGACAATGCTATCGGCTACGAGTTGCTTATTATAAACGGAATGATTACTTTTGTAGGATTATTACTGATACGTAAACGATGAAAATACAATCTGCCACCTTCTTACAAAGCTGTCCCTCGGTAAGCAAATGCCCCAACAGCCATCTGCCCGAATTTGCTTTTATCGGGCGATCAAATGTCGGGAAATCATCGCTCATCAACATGCTTACAGGCGTAAAAGGATTGGCAATGACCAGTTCTAAACCCGGCAAAACATTGCTTATTAATTATTTTTGTATCAATGAGCAATGGTATTTGGTCGATTTGCCCGGATACGGCTACGCTCAAGTAGGCAAAAAAAAGCGCGACACCTTAGAGGGCATGATTAAAGGATACATTGACAAACGCGAACAGCTTACCAACCTTTTTGTACTGATTGACAGCCGACACGAGCCACAACGCATCGATACCGAGTTTATTACTTGGTTAGGCGAAATGGGCATCCCTTTTTCGATTGTATTTACCAAAGTAGATAAGCTCTCAAGGGCAGCGTGCATGCGCAATGTAGAAGCCTACAAACGCCATTTGTTGACCGAATGGGAGTCGTTGCCTCCTATTTTTATCACCTCGTCCGAAAACAAGACAGGACGCGAAGAATTACTTGCGTATATTGAGGAGATTCTTTCGTAATGGTGATTTTATTGACTAATCGGTGACGAATTGATGAACGAATGTGAATAATCGACTAATCGGTGAATCGAAATTTAAAGGAGAGTTGATAAAGGAGAAAGTTGCGACTTTAGGCGATAAGGCGACTAAACGACTAAACGACTAAACGACTAAACAAAAAATACACAAGTTTCATTTTTTTTATTTATCTTTGTAAGATAAACCGAATCTATTCACTAAATTTTAAATACTATGTTAGAAGCACAAAAAAAGATGAAGACATGGTTCTATGCTCTTCTATAGCTTCCGGCAACCGCTATGGGATTTGGCCTTTCGGTACAAATTTCGGCATTGAGCTGGATTCTTTCGACCAAGTACGATCTTGATATTCACGAAATTGGTATTGTATGGGCTGCTGGTCCTATTGCCGGTATCATTGCGCAACCCATTGTAGGTGCCGTATCAGACAACCTATGGTTTATGGGCGGACGTCGTCGTCCTTGGGTTATCATCGGTGGTATTTTAACCGGTTTGATGCTACTTGCTCTACCCAACTTGGAAATTATCCAAAAAGTAATGGGCATGAGCGGTGCAGAAGGTTTATTAGCCATTGCAGTAACCGTTGCGCTCACCTTAGACCTTTCTATTAACGTAAGTTTCAACCCTACCCGTTCGCTCATTTCGGATTGTACCAGCATGGAGCAACGTAGCAAAGGCTTTACATGGATGCAAACCGTATCGGGTACCTTTGGCGTATTGGCATACCTTATTGCCGTTATCTGGGGTAACGAAGTACTTATCTATGTAGGTGCTATTATTGCTGTATTATTTACAGTATTACCCATCTTCTTTATCGAAGAACCACGCGAATTGAAAAACGAAGCAGCAGACACTGCTGTTGCGCAACAAAAATCGTCGGTTAAAGACATGGTAGAATCCATGCTACCGCTGTTGGGTTTCCTTATTTATGGTATATACGTTATCATCGGCAAACTATTTGGTTTGACCGTAGGTGGCGATATTTTTGGTTTGGATTACGTAGAAACTGCCTGCGTTATCATTGAAATTTTGGCCATTATTGCCGTTCTATTCAACTTACCTCGCAGTACCGAAGACAACAATCAATTCCAAAAAATTCTTTTGGCACACTCCTTTACTTGGTGGGGCGTACAAACCATGAACATTTACATGTTCTTCTACGTGGTAAACATCATTACCGGCATTGCAGGTACCGAACAAACCGTAAACTCCATGGCGTTCTTGGTACGTGACTTGATTGGTGCTATTCTTCCTGTATTGGTACTAAACGTTATCGCTCAAAAAGCAGGTATGGCTAAAACCCACACCGGATCTATCTTGCTAATGGCTTTGGGCTATGGCTTAATCTACTTCTTTGGTGCCAATATTTACGTATTCTTTGCTTCGTTGGTAATTGTAGGTATTGGTTGGGCTTCGTTGGTATCGCTTCCTTTTGCGATTATGAGCGAACGCGTAGACCAAAGCAAAATGGGCTTGTACATGGGTATCTTTAACCTATCGGTGGTATTGCCTCAATTGGTAGCTTCGTTCAAAATGGGCGAAGTGGTAAACAACGCTGCCGACAAATCCATCATCTTTGCCATTTGCGCCATCTGCTTGCTTATCTCCGGTGTTCTTTGGATGGTTGTAAAAGATAAGAAATAAGTTGCTACGCAACGTAGATACGTTGATGCGAGAATAACAAAAAAATGCTTCGGAGAGTTCCATTTTCTCCGAAGCATTTTTAGTGTTGACAGCAATGGTCATTTGAATCCCCATACTAAATAATCTACTTGCGATTCAACTCTGCTTTCTACCTCATCGGGCAAACGGCAAAAGAAATCGATACCGGTCACCTTTTCGACCGAATCAACGCTGCATACGTAACTTTTCATCTTTTTACGACCCGACACATGATCAAAAAGCAATCCCATTGCCTCGTATCTCCCATTGTTATCTATTAAAAACACTTTGTAAAAGCCATCGGGCACCACCACCTTATTTTCGCCTATGGTACCGTATTTTTTATCGGTTACGATAGGACCACACACAATGAATACGTTGCCATATTGGGCAGCCCATTTACGCCCTCTATCCTCAAATCCTGCCATATACCGGCATTAAAATTGTGAATTTGTGGGCATATATTGCTAAAATAAAACGACTCACGCATGGCGGTTTCGCTCCACTTCATATCGGCAGCAGGTGCCATATGCCCCCTATCATAGCCCGAATTACGGTAATCATCCTTGGTCGCTTGCATGCCCACCACCATCGGATCGGGATAAAAATGATCTTCGCGTGGAAGCTCTCCTACTACTTCTTGCGCCGTCAACTCGTAAGCCACCCAATTAGGCAACTTCCAATCTGCATTGTACGATACCGTATATCCCTCGTGTGCTATTCGTTGAGAGGCATTAGAGGTGGTTAGCTGTGGTATTTCCACCCTTTCGGTGGGATAAGTGCCACGCTGACAGCTATTATTGTACCAAACGGTGCCCAATACAATAACTGTTAGCAAGGCATTTAACAGAAGTTTTTGTTGTTTTTTTGTCATCATAGCCGCAAAGATAGTATTTTTTTTGTACCTTTGCTTTCCACGATTACAGAAATAATGGCGCTATTCTCTTCAGAAAACCCACACTATAAATACAATCGTAAAACGCTAAAATACGAGCGCATCGATAATACTTACGGCTACCACATTCGTCGATTTTTAAGGGTAGCTACCCTTGGTATTCTCATTGGCGTAGGTGTATTTGTGCTACTCATTACCTTTATACCATCGCCTGCTCAAAAACGTTTGGCAGAAGAAAACGACCGCATCAACAGCCAATACCAACTATTAGACAGACAATTGGACGAAGCTTTACGCATCATGAGCATCATACAAGAGCGCGATGATAACTTTTATCGTGTAATGCTACAAGCCGACTCCATTCCTACCTCTATACGCACCGGCAATTTGAGCCACACCGCTCGATACGACCAATGGGACGAAATGCGTACCGGTACCATCGTAAAGCAAACATCGCAAAAGATGGACCAACTCAATAAGATGTTGTATACCCAATCCAACTCTTTTGACGAATTGGTACAATTGGCAAAAGAACGCGAAGACCGATTACAACACTTACCCGCCATACAGCCTGTTTCTAACAAAGACCTAAAACGTACGGCATCCGGTTATGGTCGCCGTATCGACCCCATTTACAAAACCATTCGTTTTCACAAGGGCATGGACTTTTCGGCTCCCACAGGTACGGATATTTTTGCCACAGCCGATGGTACAATTACCTCTATCGGATGGAAACAAGGTTATGGCTATTGTATCATTATCGACCATGGTTACGACTACACTACCCTATACGCACACATTAGTAAGTTTAAAAAAGGCTTGCGCCGAGGAAGCAAAGTTTCTCGTGGCGATGTAATTGCTTACGTGGGCAATACGGGTAAATCGACGGGACCACACTTGCACTACGAAGTACGTTATAAGGGCGTACACCAAAACCCACAAAACTACTATTTCTTAGACTTGTCGCCCGAAGAGTACGACGAAATGGTGCGCATATCGTCCAACAGTTCGCAAACCTTTGACTAATTGTATATGCAACTTACCAAACAATATTATTCCATTGGCGAAGTGGCAGAAATGATGGGCTTAGCTACTTCTAAACTGCGTTTTTGGGAGAGTAAGTTTGATTTTTTGCAGCCAAAAACCAACAGCAAAGGCACACGCTTTTACTCGCAAGAAGACATCAAACTATTGCAACTGATTGCGTACTACGCCGACGAAAAAGGCATGACTTTAGAAGGTATTGCAGCACAAATTAAGAAAAACAAGCACAAAGCCCAAAACGAATACAGCGTAACCGAAGAATTGGCGCACCTGCGCGATGAAATCTACGCCATTAGAGCCGAAATGAATAAACTTAAAGAATAAGCTATGGATAAAAGAAAAATTTCCAACATTTGTTTTGCAGCGGCCATACTATTGTTCGCTATTGGTATGATACACAAAGAATGGACAGAACACGATTCTAAGAATACCGCAGAGCAACAAGACAAAGTAAAAAACATCATCTTTATTATAGGTGACGGCATGGGTGCCGACCAAATGAACTTGGTACAAGCTCCCAACCATTTTGAACGCAGCCATAGCATTGGTTTTTCTAAAACCTATTCGGCAAGCAACCGTGTAACCGACTCGGCTGCCGGTGGCACCGCTTTGGCGTGTGGGGTTAAAACCAACAACGGGGTTTTGGGCATGAATGCCGACAGCGTACCCGTACAATCTATTATGCAAGAACTTCGCCAAAGCGGTTTAGCAACTGGCGAAGTAGCCAGTTGCCGCATTACCCATGCTACACCGGCAGCCTTCTATGCACACCAAATAAACCGTGGCATGGATGCCGAAATTTTGCAAGACCTTTATAAATATGGTCCTGACGTATTTGTAGCAGGCGGCAATAAACTATTGGTACCCGATTCGCTTACACAAGCAGGCTACCAAGTAGTATTTAGTTTGGATAGCATGGCAACCATTAACAGCGGCAAAGTGGCTTGCATCTTGGCAGAAGAAGACATGCCCACCTCGCCCATGCGTGGCGATACCATTCGTAAAGGCGTAGAACAAGCCATTCGCCTATTAGAAAAAGACGAAGACGGATTTTTCTTGTTTATTGAAGGCTCTCAAATAGATTGGGCAGGCCACGGCAACGAAGGCGAACGCCTACGCGCCGAAATGCAAGACATTAACCGCGTAATAGGCTACTGCATGGATTATGCCGACACCCACCCCGGCACCTTGGTATTTATCACTGCCGACCACGAAACCGGCGGGTTAAGCCTACCCGGCGAAGAAATGACACCTGCTTTTACTACCGGTCAACACAGTGGTGTTATGGTGCCCTTCTATGCCTACGGAACAGGTGCCAACCAACTAACCGGCGTTCACGAAAACACCGATTTTAAAGCGTTGCTTTTGTCGTTGATGCGAATAAACGAATAAACAAAATAGGGAAAATATTTTGCAACAAAAGATTCCGCCACGCTTCCCACAGAACAGCGAACCATGGCGGAACTTTGTTTTTTAATAAAGATACTCCATCATTATTTATAACAAGCCAGATTTGGACTATCAGCAAATTATCCTTCAGTTAAAAAGTAGAGGGAAATAGTTTCATTTTTAATATTGAATTACAAAAAATTATAGTTACCTTTGTCACGTTACTCAAAAGCAGCGGCTTAATTTGAGCAATAAACATATAATAGGCGTTTATTGACGCTTCGTTCAGACGACTTGAAATCTCGCAAATTTCACAAACAAGCTGAGCTAAGCAACGATAGATGCTCATTCGTGTATGAGTACTTGATGCACATACATGGTTGGGTGTATTGTATACTTGCATCTAATTATGTTGTGTTATATGCTTATATTCGGCGTGGGCTTCTCGTTGTTCGTTCTCTTGTTTGGGCATGCGAGAGCCTCAAGTCGTGGAACAACAACAGTTGATCCACGCTTTTTTACACCTTTTTTAAAGCATATTATTAACCATTAATTTACTCATTATGAAAAGATTACTACTTTTTACTGCCAGTTTTCTTATGGTCAGCACTAGCATTTTTGCGCAATCCGATTACAAAGAATTTATCAAAGAACGCAAGGCTCTGGATAAATATAACAAAGAGCAACGCGACCAAAAAGCCTCAAAGGATGCACGAAAACAAGCCAAAATTCTTAAAAAGGAAGGTTGGAAAGTTCCTGCAGGCAGTCTACCTCTTGAAAAACAATTGGACAGACTATATGCCATGCAATATGAGGTAGATGAAAATTTCTTCCCAAAATTCATTAAAGGCGAAGCACAATCAGTTGGAGGCAATTATGATGCTGCCAAAATGCAGGCAGTAAATCTTGCCAAAATTGAACTAGCAGGCAATATATCAACAGAAGTTGCCGCGCTCGTAGAATCAAGAGTCGCCAACAAACAACTAGAAGCTAATGAGGCTGTCTCTACTACAGAATCAGTAATGGGAGCTAAAAATATAATCGCACAAAGCATCGGACAAACCATAGTCGGATTAGAAGTCTATCGAGAATTAAACAACAAAAACAAGGAAGTTCGTATTGTTATTCTATACAATGCTACTATGGCAAAAGCTGCTGCGAAAAAAGCTATAAAAGAAGACCTTGAACAGAAAGGAGACAAACTTGTAGAACAATTAGATCAAATGTTAGGATTTTAATTCATGAAAAAATTTACATATCTGTTCCTATTACTCCACTCTATTTGCTGTTTTTCGCAAAAAACAGCAAATCTCTGTGGAGAATACAAATACGCTGTTCCTGATAATATACCACTTAATGAAGCAAAAAAGATTGCAACAGAACGAGCTCGATTAGATGCCATAGCAAAAGAATTCGGAACATCCATATCCCAAACAAACCTAAGTAGCACACATACTAAAGACGGGGAAACACAATCTGATTTTTTATCTATGGGAGGAACAGAAGTAAATGGTACATGGTTAGGAGATAAAAATTCACCAGAAATTTACGTTGACTACGAACAAGACATGTTGGTTGTACATGCAAAAGTTTGTGGTTCTGCACGCGAAATTACACGTGCTCAAACCGATCTAACCACTAAGATTCTGTGCGACGAGGTAGAAAGCGAACGATTCAACAACAATAATCGTATTGCCCTTCAATTCCGATCACCTATTGATGGTTATTTAGCAATCTTCTTACGCAATGATTATACAGACATCGTATCATGCTTACTACCATACGAGACCGAGAACGGGAAAGCAAGAAGTATAAATCGCAATAAAACACATCATTTGCTTTCCACGAAGGACCCGTTGTATCCATATAGAGAAGAAACCATTTTGGTGACTGACAGAGATATTGAATTCAATACCATTATTTTCGTATTTTCTGAGAAAGAATTTTCAATGCCTAACACAGAAAATGGCGAATATTTACCCGAATTATCTGTAGAAGCATTTACCAAATGGTTACGTCGAAACAGAATAAAAGATGAGCACATGCAAATCATAGAAAGACATATAGAAATAAGAAAATAAACAACACTACAATGAAAAAAATTATAACTACTACATTGATAATAGTATTAACTATTTTCAAAATTTAAGCAGAAGAAAGTTCTAAAATCATTATTCTTAGACCATTTCATTTTGGGGCTGCAATGGCTACTGCTTATGGAGGCAAACAATATTATAATTATTATCACTTTCTTGATATTAATGGAGATTTTTTGGGCAATATAGCATCTATGTCGTATCATGTAATAAATGTACCTCCAGGCAAATACACTATTACAGGATACGCAGGACTCCATAGCTACGAAGACCTTAAAACAACAGGGGTAAAATACAGCATAGAGATTACAACTACAGCCAATCAGACATATTATGCTTCCATTGACGAAAAGGAACAAACAATAGCTCTCATAAATGAAAAAAAGTGGCAAAAAGAACTAAAAAAGAAATTTCCTGTCAAATGGCTTAGTTCTATAGAATATAAAAATAACACATTTTACGATACA
>JAFVZF010000134.1 GCA_017508305.1 Paludibacteraceae bacterium
CAACAAGGCTAAAATACCCTTCACAATAACAGCATCGCTGTCGCCTGCAAAAATTACATGGCCGTTATCGTCTAAGTGAGCATCTATCCATACTTTGCTTTGGCATCCTTCTATTAGGTTTTCTGGCAATCTTTTTGCATCAGGGAAAGCAGGCAACTCGTTTCCTAATTCTATAATTCGACTGTACTTATCAAACCAGTCGTCGAAAATGGCAAAATCTTCTATTATTTCGTCTTGTAATTGATTAATTGTCATAACAAAACGTTAAAATAATTGTTTTACTCGTTGAATGCCTGCTACAAGGGCATCTTTAAAGTTTTTTGCAAATAACTCTGTATCAGATAGGTTTTAAACCAGGCTCGCTTTGCACATGAACGGCTCTTTTTCAACAGCAAATAACAACCTGATTATTTGCTTGCATCCAGTACAGGACGAACACTACCTCCCATACAACGGTCTATTTGATAAGAAGTACCCCAGTAATCTTCTTGGTCAAAATGAGAATAGAATGCCTGATAACTATAATCAATTGCTGTATTGGCCGTCCAATAAAAACCCAATACATTATCATTTTGTACTGCTTTACCCTCTTTTAATCCTGCTGCTGGCAGAAAAATAGTTTTACCATTAGGACCAGTAATCAAACATCCTAATACTCCCTGATGTTGGATAATGGCAAACATACACTCTTGCGAAAGTTCAGACCATTCGTCATCGGTAGGTATACGCCAATCAACTCCCCACGCTGCTCTTGCGGCATCGTCCATCGTTTCTAATTGCCATAAATTGTCTACCGCGCCAGACTGTTCGTCGTGACAATATTTAGTCAAACTATATTCGTTAGGTTCTGAAACCCATTTATAAGTATCCCAAGTGTAATCTGATTTAGTAGTTGTTTCGCCCCATGCATAATAATGCCCCTTATCAGAAGGTTTACTTGCTCCTAAATTACAAATAGCCCAAAGTGTTCCACTTGGCAAACCTATATCTACATAACCATGTTGATTGACCACGCCATCGGCAGCACTTACGTTGTTATCGGTTGGTTCATCCTTGGGATTACAAGCACCTAAGAACCATGATACTCCTAATAAAAAAAGAAAAGGTAATATTTTTCTCATCGCAAAGAATATTTTACAATCATTTTATTGCTCGATTAAAAGCGATTCTATATACAACAGTTCTTACTTACAAACTGCTCTAATTTTACGAATAGTGTATCGTCTAAAAGCATCGATTATAATGTAAGTATCCCTTGTCTCAAACGATTTTGCAAAGACATTCCAACTCTCATATATAGAACTAGTCCAATACCCCTCGCTACGTCTTATAAAGAAGATGGAATTGCCATTCTTCTTACTGGTAAGAATAAGTCCACGTTCTGCCGATATGGTTGGATGTTGATAAGCTGTAATGGTACAGTTCTCTAGCAGCTCACTTACTTCTGCAGCAGTAGGCATACGCCAATTGCCGCCCCATGCTGCATTGGCAGCATCACGAGAAAGTGGCAAAACTTCTGGATCATCATTATAACTATATCCTTCCATGGACGAAGAGGTTCTAGTAAATGTTTCACCCCATGCGTATTTATCGCCATCATCGTATGGTCTTGTAGCGCCTACGTCCGTCATAGCCCATTTAACAGACAACCCCAAGTCTACACATTCATGTCCTTGCACCATAATAGTAGGACCCAATGTTGGATAGTTTGGATCTTGGGGTGTTTCTGGATCTGAGGGATCTGAAGGATCGGATGGGTCTGAGGGATCTGAGGGATCCGAAGGGTCGGATGGGTCTGAGGGATCGGATGGATCGGTATTTTCTTCGTCATTGGGGGCGGTTACCGTAACAGTACAGGTAGCACGTTCTCCTCCTGCCATGGCGGTAATGGTAGCTTTACCTGCTGTCAAACCTTCTACCTTGCCCGATGCATTGACAGTAGCAACAGCTGGTTTATTGCTACTCCAAGTAACCTTCACGGTGTCGGCATTAAAGCCTTCGATGGGCGTTAATTGCAAGTGGCTTGCCAACGACAAAGAGGCACCACGTTCTAGCGTATAAGCATTGGGAGCAAAAACAGCCTTGCTGATTGAGGGGTTAACAAACTTAACCGAGCAAGTTGCATCATCAGCTTTATCGACAGAAGCGGTAAGGTTATACTCGCGCTCTTGGTCTGCTTTGAGGTACCAATTGCCTTCGTTGTATTTGGGAAGAGGACCTTCGCCGGTTGATTCCCATTCAAAACGATACAATGGAGCTCTTTTAGGAGATACTTCGGATATCGGAAATTTTACCTTACTGCCAACATATACTTCAAAATAAGTAGGAATACTAAATTCTTTAATACTTACCTTCTTGACCAAAATAGAAGTGGAAGTTTCTTTGTCCATGGCTTGAGCCGTAATGGTAACAGAACCTTCGCGCAAGGCTTGTACATAACCATTTGATACGGTAGCAATTTCTTCGTTGCTGCTAATCCATGTAACGGTTACCGTATCGGCTACGTTTTGGGGAGTAATTAACAGATATGGTGATAGGCCTAAATCTTCTCCTTCGTCAACGCTAGTAGGGACATCGTCCGAAAAAATCATGGATTCTACTTTACCTCCATATACATCTCCTTTGGGGGCACAAGCAAAAAAAAACGTCAACAATACCAATAGGCAAGTAATTAAAGAGAATATATGTTTCATAGCATGGATTTGAAATTAGTTTATATTGCACTTTTTACAAAGATAGCATTTTTATTATAAGAAATGTTATCGATTAAAGGCAATGGCATAAAATTTGATTTGTTTGACCATCGCCAACAAACCGTTGGAACGTGTTGGCGAAAGGTGTTCTTTTAAGCCAATTTCGTTGATAAAATACAAATCTGTTTCGATAATTTCTTGTGGGGTATGGTCGTTTACCACATGGAGCAACAAGGCTAAAATACCCTTCACAATAACAGCATCGCTGTCGCCTGCAAAAATTACATGGCCGTTATCG
>JAFVZF010000135.1 GCA_017508305.1 Paludibacteraceae bacterium
AAATAGCAACCTAAGGCTTTTGGCCGATAATTTGAGCGATACAAGCTGAAAGGTACGAGTAGCAAACAGCAAATAACCCAATGCCATAATACCACCCACCGTAATACTGATAGAGGTAGCTATCGAAGCCCCTTTTACCCCCATATCAAGCGGAAAAATAAAGATCCAATCCAACAGCACATTGAGTGCCGAGGGGAGAATATTACACCACATGGCATAACGAGGCGATCCGTCTAATCGTATAATAAACAGGCCTATAAGACTCCACATCTCGAATGTAAAACAGGGCATTATCCACTGCAGGTAATCGATTACTTGTGGCATCAGTGTTTTTGATGTTCCCAATAAAACCGCTGTTTGACTTGGAAACAGCATTACTAAAATGGTAAACAAAAGCGTTACCACAGAAGAAAATACCAGCGCCTGCGTTATGTTGATATTGGCAATACGAATCTTTTGACGCGACAATTGAATAGACGCCACCACCGAGCAACCGGCACCTATCATCAAACCTAACCCTGACATAATAAGGTAAATAGGCACCACTATATTAACAGCAGCTACGCCATCTGCTCCGACTCCATGACCGATAAAAATGCCATCGATAGCGGTTACAGCCGACATAAAAAGCATGCCCAAAAACGTGGGCACTAACATTTTTCTAAACCAAACGGAAACCTTATCGGTTTCATAATGAATGGCGTCTCTGTTCATTTTATTTCTTTTTCTGACATTCGGGACAAATGCCGCGCACTACGTAGTTAATATCTGTCACTTCAAAGCCTTCAGGCATTTTTACCAACGGAATTTGTTCGGTACGAATACAAAATGTACGCTGACATCGGGTACAATACGCATGCACATGCTTGCAACCGATGTGCTCGTGTTCGTGCTCGTGTTCGTGCTCGTGAGTATGAGTTAAACAAGCATCCGTATCATCACAACGACAGTACTTTTTTTGTCCGCTACCATCATCGATGCTGTGCAACAAATGATGCTCTTCGAACAAAGTCAATGCCCTAAAAAGGGTACTTTTATCCACCGTATCGAGCCATACTTCCATATCACTCAACGAAAAAGGATGGTCCGTTTTTACAATTTGTCGCCAAATTAAGAGCCTAACAGCGGTTGGGCGCACACCATAAAGCTGTAATATATTTTCTTCCACTATTGATTGTTCTTTTATGCAAAGTTAGTAACTTTGGCACAAAACCGAACGCAATGTATTGGATTATTTTAATTATCGCAGGATTATTTGAAACGGGATTTGCTTTCTGCTTAGGCAAAGCAAAAGATGCTATAGGCATGGATCATGCCCTGTGGATGGGTGGATTTGCCCTATCATTGTGCGCAAGCATGGTATTACTGACCATTGCCACCAAA
This sequence comes from Paludibacteraceae bacterium, assembly GCA_017508305.1. Lineage (GTDB taxonomy): Bacteria > Bacteroidota > Bacteroidia > Bacteroidales > Paludibacteraceae > Enterocola. Next base: position 1,384 of record JAFVZF010000135.1, read on the forward strand.
CACATCCCCATCGGAACAGCCTATCCCATTTGGACCGGCATTGGTGCGGTAGGAACCGTTATTGTCGGCATATTGTTCTTACACGAGCCTGCCACATGGCTACGTATCTTTTTTATCAGTTTGCTTATCGTATCTATAGTAGGCTTAAAGGCCATCGAATAAAAAGGGGTTGACCAACTTCTTTTTAATCCACTTCAACAAAAAAAGAGGCTGACTAATCAGCCTCTTTTTAGTGACCGCGGCGGGATTCAAACCCACAACCTTCACATCCGTAGTGTGACGCTCTATTCAGTTGAGCTACGCAGCCATCTCGTTTGTGAGTGCAAAGGTAATACAATTTTTATTGCCTGCAAATAAAAATTGCTATTTTTTTTGAAAAAATCATCGACATTGTCTTTTGCTACTACAATGCGGCATGCCTACTGACGTACAAAAACACCAAATTGCCATGGATTCAATGTCATCGATGCCGTTTCTTCAAAACTCATAACTGTGCCGCTAAACCATTCGACAAAAACGCCACGAGGCACCTTTGCTGTAATATCAAAAAACACCTTTTCGTCGCTTAAATTAGCAATAAAAACCACTTCTTTTCCAGATAATTCTCTGCCACAAAACAACACTTGCTTTGGCTGATTGGTGGTATAAACCTCCCATTTACCACCTGCCATACCTGCCAACAAAGCCGGTTGAGTATGTTTCAACTCATTTAATTTGGCGTAAAATTGGTACGTATCGTTTTTTTCTTGCGCATATCCGGCATACTTGGTAAAAAATGGCAAACGATCCCTAAGCCCCACTTCTTGTCCCGTATAAATAAGCGGCATACCGGGCAGTACATAACACAAAGCGGCAAATGCCTCTACGCCATTACCCAAACGTTCAAATTCGGTACCATCCCAAGTATTGCGATCGTGGTTGGTAATATGGTTCATAAAGTACGTATCTTGCGGAAATTTACGCTGTTGAGTAGTAATCAAATCTGCCACATCTTTTGCATTTTTCTTGCCTTTTACCACCTCGTCAAACAAAAACAAGGCGGGCCAGTTATACACCATATCAAATGCACAAAGCGTTAAATCGGGCTCTGACGATTCTGCCAACATAAATACCGGTTTTATGCGATCCAACGATGCACGTGCTTCGTCCCAAAAATCGGTAGGTACCATCGAAGCCACATCACATCTGTAACCATCAATATCGCACTCGCGCACCCAAAATTTCATCGCATCAATCATGGCTGCCTGCATTTCTTTATTATCGTAATTAAGGCTGTACGTATCGGTCCAATCCATCGGGCTGACAATATTGCCCAATGCATCGTATTCGTACCATGTGGGATGCTGTTCGACCCACGCATGATCACAACCGGTATGATTAGCTACCCAATCGATAATTACATGCATGCCTAAACGATGGGCTTCGTTTACCAACGATTTAAAATCGTCCATTGTGCCAAATTCTTTATTAACCGCCTTATAATCTTGCACAGCATAATAGCTGCCCAATTCTCCTTTGCGGTTTAGCTCCGAGATGGGATGAATGGGCATAAGCCACAAAATATCCACTCCCAAATCCTTTAGATAAGGCAAGTGGGCAGCAAAAGCATTAAAGGTTCCTTCGGCAGTATACTGACGAATATTCACTTCGTATATAACAGCCTTTCTGGAATACTCTACCTTTTCGGTTCCCTTTTTGTCGTTACAATCATTGCAAGCTGTCAAGGTTAGCAATGCCATTGCCATCAATATCATTTTTTTCATAGCACAATGCCCTCGGTTTGTATCGGGCGCAACTGTTTGTAAGTAAATGCTTATTTTTTTTAACAGGTGTAAAACTACAATTTTTATTCTACAATTACAAATTAAATTAAGTACATTTGCGCCATGAAATGCCAATGGATATACATATTGCCTGTTTTTTTAGCTCTTACCGCCTGCATCAACCAACCCGAAAACACCAACATCCCCAACAAGCGTGTCAGTTTTTTAATCGACACTTCACTATCGGGTAGCGACAATAGTCTAAACGACAGCTACTACGGGATGACAAAAATCTACACCAAAGACAAGCCCGCCAAACTTTCCATGCAAGGCTCTTACGGTGTCAGCGGGGTAATCGTGGTACGCACCATAGACAGCTACATCTGTGCCTTTGACCTCTGTTGCCCCTACGAAGCCAAAGCCGAATACTCCTTACAACAAGATGGTCCCGGCGACTTCTTTTTGCACTGCCCTACTTGCGGCTCCGAATTCGAAGTGGGCAATGGCACCGGACGTGCAAACAAAGGACCTGCCACACAGCCGCTTAAGTCCTATTGGGCAGAAGAGCGAGGAGGCGAAAGGTATTATATTCATAATTGACAAGTCTGTGTTAAGGCGACGAGGCGATTTAACAGCAAATATTTTGGTTTTTCCGTTATTATTCGTAATTTTGTGCGATTTTGTGCTTATGGAAACTGCACAATAAAAAGCAAAAAAGAGAAGAAATCTTAACCTCAAACCATACTATGTTTAACGTTGTAATTTTTGGAGCTCCGGGCTCAGGAAAAGGTACTCAAAGCGACTACATTGTAGAAAAATACGGTTTAGTACACCTATCAACAGGCGATATTTTACGCGCAGAAATTGCCAAAGGCAGCGAAGTAGGCAAATTTGCAGATGGACTTATCTCTAAAGGTCAATTTGTTCCGGACGATGTAATTATCACCGTATTGGACAATGCCATCGACAAATATCCTACTGCAAAAGGATTTATTTTTGATGGTTTTCCACGCACCGTTGTACAAGCAGAGGCATTAGACAGTTTACTAAAAAAACGCAATTTGCGTGTTAGCATCATGCTAAACATCGATGTCGATCAAGTAGAATTGGTAAAACGCCTACTTAACCGCGGCAAAACATCCGGTCGTAGCGACGATAATTTAGCAACCATTCAAGAACGCATCAACGTGTACGAACAAAAAACATTGCCCGTTATTCAATTTTACGACAAACAAGGCAAACACGTACGCATTAAAGGCACAGGCACCATGGAAGAAGTTTTTGCTTCTATCTGTACTGCCATCGACAATATCAAATAATCGCTTCGCGATGACTAATCGGCAAATCGACTAACCGGTCAATCGGTTTTTCGATTTACCGGTTTATTATTTTATAGATTACCATTCCCTCTCGGTAATCAGCACATAGCACCAATTTTCAACCGATTATTCACATTCGTTCATCAATACGTCACCGATTCACCGATTCACCAAAAATAAATTATGGCTAGCTCTAACTTTGTTGATTACGTAAAAATTTACTGTCGCTCTGGCAAGGGCGGAGCAGGTTCTATGCACCTACACCGCGAAAAATACATTGCCAAGGGAGGTCCTGATGGTGGCGATGGAGGTCGTGGCGGACACATTATTTTACGAGGCAACAGCAACTATTGGACGCTGCTACACCTAAAATACACCAAACACCTTTTTGCCGGCGACGGCGAAAGCGGAGGTGCCAGCCGCAGTTTTGGCAAAGATGGTTCGGACAAGATTATTGATGTCCCTTGCGGAACCATTGCATACGATGCAGAAACAGGCGAATACCTTTGTGACATCACCTCTCATGGCGAAGAAATTGTGTTGCTAAAAGGAGGTAGAGGAGGTTTGGGCAATTGGCATTTTAGGACAGCCACTCACCAAACGCCTCGCTTTGCCCAACCGGGCGAGCCTGCCATTGAAAAAACCGTCATATTGGAGTTAAAAGTATTGGCAGATGTTGGTTTGGTCGGTTTCCCAAATGCCGGCAAATCCACCCTATTATCGGTCGTTTCGGCAGCTAAACCCAAAATAGCCAACTATCCTTTTACCACTTTAGAGCCCAATTTGGGCATTGTAAGTTACCGCGACGGCAAATCGTTTGTCATGGCAGACATTCCGGGTATTATAGAGGGTGCGCACGAAGGGAAAGGCATTGGATTGCGTTTTTTACGCCATATAGAACGCAACTCCGTTTTACTATTTATGGTACCTGCCGATGCAGATGACATCAAAGAAGCGTATCAAATTTTGCTCAACGAACTTACCCAATACAATCCCGACATGCTCAATAAGCAACGCATTTTGGCTATTACCAAATCGGACTTAATAGATGATGAATTGGAAGAAGGATTGAGCAAGGATTTGCCCGATGTTCCCTACGTTTTTATATCAGCTGTAGCAGGCAAAGGCATCGATCGGCTAAAAGATATGCTTTGGGAAGAGATAAACAAGCCACCCGTTCTTATCGACAATATGGTACATCGTGACAGAGACGTGTATGACATCGACTTTGAAGATGACGAGGAAGAAACTTCTGCCGATGATGAAGAGGGAGATGTTGAAGTAGATTGGTAAATTATATTTGGTGATTTGGTGATGCGGTGATTTGGTGATGCGGTGATTTGGTGAGGCGATGAATCGTTCTCATTCGGTCCCTGAGCACAACGACAAATTCACCTAAAGAATGTATTTTAGAGGAGGGAGTTCAAGGAATGCGCAATATGAGCAACCGGAGTGTACTTGAGTACATGAGGATTGCGAATATAAGCAATGACGCAGAAATCACCCTATAAAATCATTCTTTATTATTTATATAAGAGAAAGATAGTAGGACGCTTTTCTAAATTAGGAAGCGTCTTTTTTTTCCACTCCGCTACCGTGAGCGTTTTAATATACTGCGTGGATAAAGTTAAATCGCAAGCTATACACAATTTAGTACGAGGCTGACAACATTGCAATATATCTGCCACCAATTTCATGTTTCGATAAGGAGTTTCGATAAACAACTGGGTTTGATGCTCGCAGTATATACGTGATTCCATGCGTTTTAACTGCTTAGCCCTATCGGAAGCATCAATGGGCAAATAACCCAAAAAAGCAAAACTTTGTCCGTTAAACCCTGACCCCATTAACGACAGCAAAATAGAAGAGGGACCAACCAAAGGCATCACATCGTATCCTTTTTGTTGTGCTATCGCCACCACATCGGCACCCGGATCGGCTATTGCCGGACAACCGGCCTCCGAAATAACCCCTACCGACTCTCCGTTTGCCATAGGCAACAAAAACGAAGCTATATCTTCGGGCTTGGTATGCCTATTGAGCGTATAAAAGGTAAGCGAATCAATGTCAATGCTTTTATCTACCTTTTTTAAAAATCGACGAGCTGTTCTAATTTCTTCTACAATAAAATACTTGAGCGAGGTTATTACTTGTGCATTGGACAAAGGCATCACCTCTTGCCATGGGGTATCGCCCAAGGTAGTAGGAATGAGGTAAAGGATGGCGTTCGACATACTATTCGGAATAAACAACAATGTTTTCTTTGGGTAATTTATTTACATCATACAAAGGTATTAAATCTTTGGCAGAAATAGGTTCTTCTTGACGCAATAATCCAATTTTATGTGCCAACATCCCCCAAATTTGCTCCGGTTTTACACCCTGCAAACGCAACGCTTCCATACTGAGCGAGCCATCGCGCTTGGAGAGCCTTTCGCCCGATTTGGACGACATTAAAAGGGGCACATGGGTAAACGACGGTGCTTGCAAACCCAATAGCTTGTACAAATACAGTTGTGCAGGTGTAGACGAGAGCAAATCGTTACCACGCACCACCTCGGTAATGTGCATGGCAGCATCGTCGGCTGCTACCGCCAACTGATACGCATACGTACCATCGGCACGGCGCAATACAAAATCGCCGTAAAAATCCTGCAAATCAATGCTTTGATATCCATACAATCCGTCTACGAAAGACACTTCCTGATGAGGAAGACATAGGCGATAAGCCGGCATTTGGGTTACTATTCGGTGCATAATTTCGTCGGACGATAAGCCTCGACACGTACCTGCATACAACACTCTCCCATCCGAAGCATGCGGAGCCGATGCCGCTAACAAATCGGCACGTCGGCAAAAACAAGGATAAGTTTGCTGACCGATCTTCTCAAATAGAGAGGCATAATAGTCGGTTCTTTGGCTCTGATAGTAAGGAGCATACGTACCGCCTTTACTACCACCTTCGTCCCAATCAAGCCCCAACCATTGCAAGTCGTCTTCTATCCACTTGGCAAAATCGGGCTTGCTTCGCTGGGGGTCTAAATCTTCTATGCGCAACACCCATACTCCGCCCTTACTTTTTACAGACAGGTACGATAAAAGGGCACAATACACATTGCCCAAATGCATTCTGCCCGTAGGCGATGGGGCAAAACGACCGCGATGTATTATTTTTGGAGGGTTCATGATGCAAAGATACTTTTTTAATTAGGAATTAGGAATGAGGAATTAGGAATTTTTGTGCGAGGTGAGCGCAGAAACAAGTTTACTTGGTTTTGCCGAACCGATGCCAAAAATCATGAGGACGTAGTCCGAATAATTTTTCGAGTAGCGAGAGCAGAGGCAAGTTTACTTGACTATGCCGAGTCACGAGACGTACTGATGACCGAAGAGAATAAATTTCATGAAATGCAAAGCATTGAATAAACGACTAAACAATTCAACAAATTTTATTATCTTCGCAGTTGCTATGGAATTACCAGTAGCGTTTATAGAGCAAATAAAAGAATTGTTGCCTAATGAGTACGAGGCATTTTTGAAAGCGATGGACAAACCATCGCCCGTTAGCGTGCGCCTAAACGACAAAGTTGCCATAACGCCCAACTATCCACCAGTTCCACACTGTAGTAGCGGTTACTACCTACCCGAGCGCCCCACTTTTACGCTCGATCCTTGGTTTCATGCCGGTGTGTACTATGTACAAGAGGCAGGTTCGATGTATTTGGAGCAGGTGGTGAGGAACTATTTTTCGGGCACATCATTGTCGGGCCCTTTAATATCTTTGGCTTCGCCTCGGCTTAGTTCAAGCAAGCTTGACTCAGCACTCGGCTCGCACAAAGATTCGACAAGCTCAGGGACCGACAAAGACGAATCGACCAATCGACTAATCGGTGACGTATTGATGACCGAAGGGAATAATCGATCAACTCCTAACGGTTTAGAACTGCCAACATGCTCTGAGAGCATTATCGACTCACCAAATCACCAAATCACCAAATCACCAGAGCGAAGCGAGTTTAGGGCATTGGACCTTTGCGCCGCTCCGGGCGGAAAATCGACCCACTTAGCCAGCCTTTTATCGGACGATAGTTTGCTTATTAGCAACGAGGTAATGCCTCAGCGTGCCCATATTTTGGCAGAAAACGCCACCAAATGGGGATACGGCAATATGCAGGTTACCAACAACCGCCCTGCTGACTTTGGTAAATTAGAAGGATACTTTGACCTACTATTAACCGACGTACCTTGCTCGGGCGAGGGCATGTTTCGCAAAGACGAAAAAGCCATCGAAGATTGGAGTCCTGCCTATGTTTTGGAATGTGCCGAAAGACAACGCAGTATTTTAACCGATGTTTGGCCTGCCTTAAAACAAGGTGGTTTGCTTATTTACAGCACTTGCACCTTTAACAAAGCCGAAAACGAAGACAACATCGCTTGGATAGCCCAAGAATTAGGGGCAGAAATATTAGAAAGTCGCCATTTTTATTTTCACACCGACCAAAGCGAGGGACTTTTTATGGCGGCACTACGCAAAACCGCTCCCACCACGCAAATGCGGGTTAAGTCGAAGGTCGAAAGTCGAAAGTCAAAAGTCGAAAGTCAGTGCAAGGTGAGAGCAATCGAATTTATTCGAATTGCCGAACCGCAGCCTGACTTCATGAGCGAAGCGAATAAAGTCGGTCTAAAGTCGCCGCTTATCAATAGTGAGAATTGGTGCATCAAAGAAGAAAAAGACCTTATATACGCCCTACCTAAGGCTTACGAAGCAGACTTTGCTATACTCGACAAGCACTTGCGTTGGCTTAAAAAAGGTATCGGCATTGCTACCCTAAAAGGTAAAAACCAAACGCCACACATCGATTTGGCATTATCACGCCACATCAACACCCAAGCGTTTACCACTTACGATATGGATTTAACCACCGCCCTACATTATTTAAAGGGCGAATCGATTACTTTGTCCGATGCTCCCATCGGCTACCTACTGCTAACTTACAAAGGCGTACCCATAGGTTGGGGCAAAAACATCGGCAACCGATGCAACAACCTTTACCCCGATGCATGGCGCATTAGAATGAATATACCTGATACATTATGCACATTACCGTTTTAGGATCGGGCACCTCCATTGGTGTACCTTATTTAAATTGTCCCTGTGAGGTTTGCACATCGACCAATCCCAAAGACAAACGCTTGCGTGCCTCTATCCGCATTGACATAGACGGCAACTGCTTTATCATCGATTGCGGACCCGATTTTAGGCAGCAAATGATGCAACACCCCACCCCTAAAATCGATGCTGTATT
>JAFVZF010000136.1 GCA_017508305.1 Paludibacteraceae bacterium
CATCGTTTTTCACGAAATTACTAAAAATGCCATCTTACAAGCCATCGAAAACCCCAGACAAATAGATCTTTCGTTGGTAGATGCGCAACAGGCACGTCGTGTTTTAGACCGCATTGTGGGATTTGAGCTATCACCCATCTTGTGGAAAAAAATCAAGCCCTCTTTGTCTGCTGGTAGGGTACAATCGGTAGCTGTAAAACTGATTGTCGAGCGCGAACGCGAAATTCGTAATTTTAAGGCAGAATCAAGCTATCGAGTAATAGCACTATTTAAGGACAGTAATGGCAACGAATTAAAGGCAGAACTTTCCAAACGTTTTGCCGATAAAGCAGAAGCACAAGCTTTTTTAAGCAAATGCAAAACGGTACATTTTACCATTAGCGATGTCACTACACGTCCTGCCAAGCGCACACCTGCCCCGCCATTTACCACCTCTACTTTGCAACAGGAAGCCTCACGTAAGTTAGGTTTTTCGGTGGCACAAACCATGTCTATTGCCCAACGTTTGTACGAAAGCGGTAAGATTACCTATATGCGTACCGACTCTGTCAATCTTTCGGCATTGGCGCTCAACACGGCAAAAGCCGAAATTACTGCATTTGCAGGCGAACGATACAGCAAAGTGCGCAAATACACCACCAAAGCCAAAGGGGCACAAGAAGCACACGAAGCCATTAGACCTACCTATATCAACGAGCACAGCATTAGCGGCAGCAAACAGGAAAAAAGTTTATATGAACTTATTTGGAAACGTACCGTTGCGTCGCAAATGGCGGATGCCGAGCTCAACAAAACCACCATTACCATTACCATTGACAACTGCGAAGAAACCTTTGTTGCCGCTGGAGAAGTGTTGGTATTTGATGGTTTCTTAAAAGTGTACATGGAGTCGCACGATGATGAAGAAGAAAAGGATGATTTAGGCATTTTGCCCGCCCTAAAAGTCGGCGACAGCCTGCAATACCAATCCATCGACTGTACCGAGCGTTTTACACAACGTCCGGCACGCTATACAGAAGCATCGTTGGTAAGAAAAATGGAAGAGTTAGGCATTGGTCGTCCCTCTACCTATGCTCCTACCATCAGCACCATCCAAAACAGGGAGTATGTGGTTAAAACAGATCGCGAAGGAGAAGTACGCAACTACCATGTATTGCGTCTACAAAACAACCAACTAACCGAAGAAAACCTAACCGAAGTAGTGGGTACAGAAAAATCCAAGCTATTTCCTACCGATACCGGTTCGGTCGTAAACGACTACCTACAAGATCATTTTAACTACATTCTTGACTATAACTTTACGGCAAATATCGAGCAAGAACTCGACTTAGTAGCAGAAGGTAAAGAGGCATGGAAAACAACCATCGATAATTTTTATCAGGTATTTCATCCGCTAATCGAAACATCGCTCAAAGAACGCACCGAACACCGTGTGGGCGAACGCATATTGGGCATCGACCCTGCATCAGGCAAGGAAGTATCGGTAAAAATAAGCCGCTACGGTGTGGTTGCACAAATTGGCAGTGCCACTGATAGCGAAAAACCTCGCTTTGCCTCCCTTAAAACAGGACAAAGCATTGAAACCATTACTTTAGAAGAAGCATTAGAGTTATTTAAATTGCCCCGCACCATCGGCATGTGGGAGGAGAAAGAAATAAAAGCAAGTGTAGGCAGATTTGGACCCTATTTAGCACATAGCGGTTCGTTTTGTTCCATACCCAAAACCATGGATCCCATGTCCATTACATTGGAAGAGGCCATTGAATTGCTACTTGCCAAACGCAATGCAGATGCCAACAAGGTGGTTAAAACCTTTGAAGAAGACGCTGAAATGCGCCTACTAAATGGCAGATACGGCGTGTACTTATGCAAAAATAAAACCAACTATAAACTTCCTAAGGGAGTAGATCCTGCCACACTTACCTATCAAGATTGTGTCAAGATTATTGAAGACACCCCCAAGAAGTCTAAAAACGGTTAACCATCGTTGTATGCTATAGATGAAAGGTGAATTTTACCCGTTCACCTTTCATTTTATTTGTATTTTAACCTTATTTTATTACAATTTATAACTAAAATAGGGCGTTTTATAAAATAAATGATTATTTTTGCGCCCAATACTTACAAAATAGAAATTATGGCAGATAAAAAATTAGTAGGAGACAAAATCAAAAGTTTCCGCGAAGTCCGCAAAATGTCGCAAGAAGAGTTAGCTGCTAATAGCGGTTTAGAGTTGTCGTTAATTGCAGAGATAGAAGAAAATGCCAACATTCCTTCCCTATCGCCCCTTATCAAGATTGCACGTGCATTGGGTGTTCGTTTGGGTACATTTTTAGACGACAGCAAACATCTTGGTCCCGAAGTATGTAGAAAAGGGGATGCCGAAAAGTGTTTAAGCACTTCTAATACCAAAAGTCGATCTAACTCCCACTTGGATTTTATGTCGTTAGCAGGCAGTAAAGCCGGACGCAACATGGAGCCCTTTATCATCCACATAGAACCTGCCGATACAGATAGTTTGCTACTATCATCGCACGAAGGCGAAGAATTTATTTACGTGCTCGAAGGAGAAGTAAAAATCAAATACGGCCAAGACGAATATGTATTGGCTACCGGCGATAGCATATATTACGATTCTATTGTTGAACACCTTGTGTATGCCACACAATCTGCCAAAATATTAGCAGTAGTGTACGCACCCTTCTAATTCAAATAAAAAGAAACATGAAATACGAACTTTCCAACAGAACATTAGGAGAATGGGTGGAATATTGGGCAGAAAAAACGCCCGATAAGGAGTACATTGTATATGCCGATCGCGGTTTACGCTTTACATGGAAAGAATTTAACGAACGTGTAAACGATTTGGCAAAGGGCATGCTTGCCATTGGCATTGAAAGGGGCACGCACGTTGGTCTATGGGCAACAAATGTACCCGATTGGCTTACTTTCTTGTATGCTTGTGCACGTATTGGTGCTGTTTGCGTTACCGTAAATACCAACTACAAGCAAAACGAATTGGAGTACTTATGCGAAAACTCGGACATGCACACCTTGTGTATCATCGATGGCACTTGGGATTGCGATTATGTAGAGATGACCTACAAAATGTTGCCCGAGTTAAAAACCTGCCAACGTGGCAAATTGCACAGCGAACGTTTCCCAAAGATGAAGAATGTGATCTACATTGGGCAAGAGAAACACCGTGGTATGTACAACACAGCCGAAATTTTGCTATTGGGCAGTTCGATATCGGACGACAAACTAAATGCGGCTAAAAAACAGGTGGATTGCCACGATGTAGTTAATATGCAGTATACCTCCGGAACGACAGGTTTTCCAAAAGGGGTAATGCTTACGCACCATAACATTAGCAACGATGGTTTCTTTACGGGCGAACACATGAAATTTACCAGCGAAGACAAACTTTGCGTATGTGTACCGCTTTTCCATTGTTTTGGTGTAGTATTAGCTACCATGAACTGCTTAACGCACGGCTGTACCCAAGTAATGGTCGAAAAGTTTGATCCATTGGTGGTGTTGGCTTCGGTACACCAAGAACGTTGTACCGCCTTGTATGGCGTACCTACCATGTTTATTGCCGAGCTTAACCACCCCATGTTTGATATGTTTGACTTGACTTGCTTACGTACAGGTATCATGGCAGGTTCGCTTTGTCCTGTCGAATTGATGCGTCAAGTGTCTGACAAAATGCACATGACCATTACCAGCGTATACGGACTAACAGAAACATCGCCCGGCATGACACAAACCACTGTTGACGACACCTTTGAGCAACGTTGTACCACCGTAGGTCGCGACTATCCCTTTGTAGAGGTACAAGTTATCGACCCGGAAACAGGCGAAATTTGTCCTCCCGGAGTGCAAGGCGAAATGTGCTGCCGTGGTTTTAACGTCATGAAAGGCTACTACAACAACCCTGCGGCAACGGCAGAGGTTATCGATAAAAATGGTTTCTTGCATTCGGGCGACTTGGGGGTAAAAGACGAAAACGGCTACTATCGCATTACCGGTCGTATCAAAGACATGATTATTCGTGGTGGCGAAAACATCTACCCACGCGAAATAGAAGAGTTTTTGTACCATTTAGAAGGGGTCAGCGATGTACAAGTAGCTGCCGTTCCCTCTAAAAAATACGGCGAAGAAGTAGGCGCCTTTATCATCCTAAAAGAAGGAGCGAACTTAGAAGCAGAAGACGTACGTGATTTTTGCAAAGGTAAGATAGCACGCTACAAAATTCCTAAATACGTGTTCTTTGTTGATAGTTTCCCCTTAACAGGTAGCGGTAAAATCCAAAAATACAAGCTTAAAGAATTAAGCCTAAAACTGTGCGAAGAACAAGGGATTGAAGTAATTTAATTACCACTTATACAACGAAACAGGGTAGCCTCATTGAGGCTACCCTGTTTCGTTATGGTAAGCATCAGCAAACCCACGGATTTGCTGATGCTATTCAATTACAATTTGATCACTTTGAATGCTCTTTCGAACGTTTCAAAACGTACTACCAACAAGTACAAACCGGGGTTGTATCCAGCCACTTCTACCACGCCATCTTCGCTATATTCAGGAGCATATACCTGACCTGATAGTGCCATCAACTGTACGTTTGTAATTTCTTCTTCCGCATTGATCGTGATAAAATCGTTAGCAACAGATGGATATACAGAAGCCGGTTTATCGGCATTTACATCCTCAACACCAACGTAAACAAAGTCTTTGTCCGAGTAGCTATCAGGGATAACCGGCAAAGCAATCTTTTTAGCAGTATAAACCTTAATATCGCCTGCTGCCAACTTTAAAGCAGTTCCTGCCGCCATAGAGGTTGTGCCGCCTGCCAAATAGTCGTACCAGCTATTACCTTCGGGTAAGGTAAAGCTTTGTTCGGTAGTACCATGGTTAGTAATCACAAAGATACGATTGGTACCTTCGCCCCAGATAACGCTACGCAATGCTCTGTTTGCACCTAAGTCAGACGAGGTTGGATTTCCTGCAAATACAGAAGGGAGCAAACGGGTACGAAGCTGAATAATTTGTGCTGTTTTCTTGTAAGCAGCCATACGATCGGCATCTTGGTACCAACCTTTTGCCTCTGGAATGGGTTTGCCATCTGTTTCATAGCAAGGACTACCTCCTTTATCTTGATCGTTGCCTGATGTTCCGCTTGGGTTAGAGCAGTGCGAATAATCATATCCCAATTCGTCAAACATCCAAATCATTTGAGGACCATTTAACAATGCACCAAAAGCAATTGTACCGGGTACACGTTGCAAACGCGTTTTTAAAGCGGTCGCTGTATTTCCTTTTCCTACTTTGCCATAAGTCATTGTTTTCCATGCAGGGCGTTGCTCATCGTGCGACGAAGCATAAGTGACATAACCATCGCGATTAGCTCTGGATAGGTTATCTTTATCGCCTCCTTGTGCCACCCAACCCATCATCACTTCGTAGAAATTAGAGGTCATATTGTCCCAACACAACATACCTGCACTTACACAAGAGGCTGTAAGGTTACGCCAATATTCCAAAATCATATAACCGTCGCTGGCTACAGCCTTCACACCATTGTTATATAAATTTTTGAGGTTGATAACAACATCTGTCTCTTTGTATGTTTCGCCAGAAAGACCATGTGCAAGGTCCAAACGGAAACCATCCACTTTTAGCTCGGTCATCCAGTGTCTCAATACGTATGCGAAGTAATCGCGCGTACCTTGGTAGTTATGGTTAAATTCTTCAAAGAATTTATCACCATGTGGGTAGTTAGGAAGCATATAAGGGCTTTTTGTCTTGCCCCAAAGCGCATTCCAAGGTTGCAAACCGGTAGCATGGTTAAACACCATATCCACAATAACAGCTATACCACGTTTATGGCATTCGTCCACCAAAATTTTAAAATCCCGTTCACTACCGTAGGCTTTATCTACGGCACAATAGTAAGTTGGGTTATATCCCCACGACTTATTGCCTTCAAACTCTGATACCGGCATCAATTCCAAGGCATTAATACCCAAATTTTTAAGATAGTCCAAACGCTCTACCATGGCACGATACGTACGTTTGGGCGAAAAATCATATACCCAAGCTTCGTAAATAACCAAGTTGTTTTTATCAGGGCGTTTAAAGTTTTTAGTGGCATCGCTCCAAGGGAACTCGGGTTTGCCAGGGTGTAATACCGTTAAATAGCCACCCGCCATACAACCGGGGTAAACATCACTTGACGGATAATCCATCAAGGTAGGATCGGCAGTTTTGGGTTCCCACTTATCATCATTGTGCAATACTTTGGTCGAATAAGGGTCGGCAAATTTGACAATACCTGATGCTTTTTGCGCTACATATTGGAAGGCAAACTCTTTGCCTTGCTCCAATCCTTTAAAGGTATACCAAAAGTAACCTCCGTCTTGATTACAAAGATAATCGGTATTGGTTTTCCAATTGCTCAACGAAGAGAGTATATAGATTCTTTTGGGAACATTTCCGTCTTTATCAGCCGCATAAAAGCTCACCGTCACATCTCCTTTGTTGGGCTTGTCGTAAAAGATACCCTCCGTAACCCCGGCGGGTCGAGGTGTTTGCGCCATAGCCCATGCAGCCACGACAAACATCGAACATAGTAGTAATACTTTTCTCATAGTTTCTTATTTTAAGATTATTGATATGACAATACACTATCTCTTACAAAGAAAGGAATAAATTGCATAAAATGCAAAAAATGTGCAAGAAAAAATGATGCAACACTGCAAAACTTAACCTATCTCATTAACATTTGGAGGATATTTAAGGGACAATACGTGGTGTCAAGCTACCCTTTTGCACAAGGCAAATGCAAATAAAATCAGGCATATAATTTGTAAGAGCAACAGCCATTTATTATCTTTGCACTTTCAAAAGAATTAAACATAGGTTGCATTGTTAATTGCCCTACCGTCTGTTTTCAACGCATCATTAAATAGTATATCGACAACATATTATGGAACACAAGTTATCTATCTACAATACGTTACATAGAAAGAAAGAAACGTTTATTCCTCTACACGAATCGACAGTAGGCATGTACGTTTGCGGTCCCACCGTATACGGTGATGCCCACTTGGGACACGCTCGTCCTGCCATTACTTTTGACCTTTTGTTTCGCTACTTGCAATATTTAGGGTACAAAGTGCGCTATGTACGCAACATAACAGATGTAGGTCACTTGGAACACGATGCCGATGAGGGCGAAGATAAAATTGCCAAAAAAGCACGTTTGGAACAAAAAGAACCCATGGAAGTGGTACAATACTTTTTAAATCGCTACCATAAGAACATGGAAGCCTTAGGTGTGCTACCTCCCAGCATAGAGCCACATGCTTCGGGACACATCATGGAGCAAATTGCCTTTACGCAAAAAATATTGGATGCCGGCTACGCCTATATAAGCGAAGGTTCGGTGTATTTTGACGTAGAAAAATACAACAAAGACTATCACTACGGAAAACTATCGGGTAGAAACATAATGCTCTTGAAGTTCCTAAAACTTTTTCACCGAGTTTTTTAGCTACCGG
>JAFVZF010000137.1 GCA_017508305.1 Paludibacteraceae bacterium
AAAAAGAAAGAAAAAAATCAACCACATCCCCGATTAGTCGATTAGTCAAAATAAAACCGACTCACCAAATCACCGAATAACCAACAAATATGATTCACCCCGAGAACGACCCCAAATACGAAGGACTTACCGTTAACAAGGGCATTATTCAGCCACCCAGCGTTAATCCCAATTTGGTGCGCAAAAAACGCCGCAGACTACTCAGCAAAGATGAATACGTGCAAGGCATTGTAGAGGGTAATATATCCATACTAAGCCAGGCGGTAACTTTGGTAGAAAGCACCCTACCCGATCACTATGCTTTGGCACAAGAGGTAATTGAAGGCTGTTTACCATACGCAGGTAAATCAACCCGCATAGGCATAACAGGTGTACCTGGCGCAGGCAAAAGTACCTTTATCGAAGCATTGGGCATGCACCTTGTTAAGCAAGGGCACAAGATAGCGGTATTGGCAATCGACCCCAGCAGCGAACGCTCTAAGGGCAGTATCTTGGGCGACAAAACACGTATGGAAGAGCTATCGGTAAGCGACAAGGCATTTATTCGCCCTTCTCCCTCGGCAGGCTCGTTAGGAGGCGTGGCGCGTAAAACGCGCGAAAGCATCGTGCTTTGCGAAGCCGCAGGTTTTGACATCGTGATTGTAGAAACCGTAGGCGTAGGTCAATCGGAAACTGCAGTTCATTCCATGACCGACTTTTTCTTGCTGTTGCAATTAGCTGGCACGGGTGACGAACTGCAAGGCATCAAACGTGGCATCATGGAAATGGCAGATGGCATTACCATCAACAAAGCAGAAGGAAATAATTTAGAGAAAGCCCAACTGGCTCAACGTCAATTTCAAAATGCCTTACACTTGTTTCCACCCCATCCATCGGGTTGGACTCCCAAAGTGCTAACCTGCTCGGCATTTCATAAGATTGGCATCGAAGAAATTTGGCAAATGATAGACGAACACACTACCTTTACCAAGGCAAATGGTTCGTTCGACAGCAAACGCAAGCTGCAAACCAAATATTGGATGTACGAAACCATCGACCAGCATTTGCGTGACCATTTCTATCACAATCCCAAAATTGCCGATATGCTCCAAAAATTAGAGCAGCAAGTAACCGACGAAGAAATTGGGTCGTTTACTGCCGCTCATCAATTATTAGATACGTATTACTCGCAAGACAAACCTTCTACCGTTATTTGACGACGGAAAGCCTCGCCCAACGATATTAGGGTTTCGGTACTATCGATACCGGGAATAGACTGAATCTTATCGTGAATGATGCTTAGGAAATGCTTATTGTCTTTGGCGTAGATTTTTAAGTACAACGCATATTTACCCGTGGTGTAGTGACATTCTACCACCTCGGGTATTTTGTATAAGGCAGCTACCACGTGCTTAAAATCGTTGGCATCTTTTAAATACAAGCCCATATAGGCACAAGTATGATAACCTACTTTTTCGGGGTCTAATATAAACTCCGAGCCCGTTATAACACCCAACTGCGTTAATTTTTGAACTCGTTGATGTATGGCTGCACCCGATACATTGCATTCACGAGCAATTTCCAAAAAGGGCGTACGCGCATTACGCGACACCATTTGTAGTATTTTCTCGTCTAATTGATCCAATTGAATTGTTGTCATATCTACTAGTATTCCGTTTCTTTGTTTCTTATGTATTGTATTACTCCATAAAGTCCACACAAAGGCAAGATAAACCAAAAAGGCATATCAAGCGGAGCACCACCAAGCGGTAGTCCCGTTGCACATATATTCAGGCAGGTTGTATGTAATTCGCTATAGTCAGCTTGCTGATCCAAGGGTATCTCTTGCAACTTATCCCCACAGCAAGTTCTACATTCTATGGTTTTCTCGCCATACTCATCTACGCAATCGGTTCCCCAATCGTTATTACCTGCCAATAACACATGGTTAATACCCTTAAATACAACTCCTTTAGGCATGCTTACATGGTCATTATTTGCCTCGTACAAGGGATTATACACCGAATATGCCTGACTGGGTAGCGTCACAGCCCAACAGCAATTACACAAAGCCCATAAAAAGAATAGGAAAAAACTTCTCACATTATATGTATTCTTCTTCATTTTTCTACTTTCTCAAATAAACTTTTTCGGTTCGTACAACATTATCAGCCACCGCTTGAATGGTATAAACTCCTGCGGCTACAGGTAGCGATAAGCTAACATACGTACCCGATACATTATATACTTGCCCCCTACCCACAATGTCGTAAACGATAACCGTCTGCAAATTATTGCCTAAATTGCTGGTAATTGTTACGTTGTTTTGACGTGCATAAATGGATATTTGATGCGCATCGTTGATTGTTTCTTCGATATCGGTTGGTATATCTTCCTCTTTCTCGTTGGGAATAAGCGTCAAATAGAATCGTCCTTCGCATGTACCTACTGCCAAATCGCTAACGCTGTAGGTATTTTGGGACAGGTCGGTTACCGACTGGGCAAGTCTATCTTCTAATAAAATTTGACCATCGATATTGGTACGAACCAAACCAAAAGTAAAGGTTTGGTTCTTTTGGCGCACTTGTACACCCAATGGGATAGGCTCGTTGACCGTTGGAATGCGAACACTTGCCCACTTATCTTGGTAACGCATCACGTACAAATCAGGCAGCGAACGGGTTTCGGCAGCAAACACTTTGGGCGCATCTACCGACAAATTGGCAACATCTTCTTTTGCCTCGTCAAGAGCGATGTAAACATTGCTTGCCACCTTTTTAGCGTAGTTACGCATTTCAACACGCACATAAGGTATTTCCACCTCAACGCTGCGGTGCGTTACTTCGGTATTAAGCAACCAATCTTTTTCTATATCTAATATTTTACCTCCAGCCGAAGTATAAACAAAACCATGTTGTGCCTGAATGACAGGATTTTGAATATCCCCCTCGACAGCGACAAAAGAGGCATCATCATAACTATAAATTAAGACTTTACCTTTTCCGGAATCTACCAATTTTTGCGCGTCAATATTAGCCGGATAGGTATTGCTTAATATAACAGGCTCGGATGGTATTACGTCATAACTTGGCAAAGCCTCCTCGTTATAAAAACGTCCTGCAAATGTATAGCGCATGGGCTCTTGAGGGTCATAATTTGTGCCATAGTTATAATTGTACGAACTTGCAGGCAAGTAAGCTGCTCCATATTCGTTAGGGATATGAATAGCATAGGCTCTATCTTCTGGCAATTCTACATCCAAATCAGGGAATTCTACACCCCAGGTAGCATTCTTGGTTTTAGAATCAATTAGTGCCTCGTGCATATATACTTGTGGCAAGTGCCATCTGTAATAATCGCGCGATATAGCCAAACGGGTTTGTTTTTTGCCCTCTACTACCACTACTCTGCCTTCGTCGTCGGTCTGCCAAGGTTTAACTACTGCACCCGCTAACAACCAGGTATTTCTACGTGCGACAAATTCTTGTTCTACTTCGGTATAACGTTCTACACCTTTGTTCAACAAACCTTCTACCCCTACCAACGAAGAACCATACTCCATGTAGATTTTATCGGCTACTTTGGTCGTACTTGCCACATCGTTAGCACCAGCATTTACTTGTTCGCCATGCCATGCAACATGTCGTGTATCCCTAAAACTCGATTCGGTCGAGATATCGGGCAATGAAGGATACTTGGTTATACCTTCGGGAGGGGTCAGGTATTTTTCCGAATCTTTATTAGGGATAATTACTTTCAAATCTTCGGTCAATACATCTAAACAGGTTAGCAACGTACCATCTTCTTTGTACCAGTTGTTTCGGTTATCCCACTCGTTAGAGACTGTACCGTTCCAAATAATGGTACTAACAGGCATGGCCTGACGTTGTTGGAACGCACCTACAGTCCATGTACCAGGCACGGCTGTAATCTCGGGGATATAATGGCCACGGATAGGAATGAGCAAAATAAGGTGCGCATCGCTGGCATTAGAAGGTACTACTTTTAAGAACACCTCGTAGGTTGTTTCTACACCCACACCCGTAGGACGTATAAATTTAATATATACTGGTTCATTATTCACATCGCCATTATCATCGGTCGTAATAACACCTGTGAGCGCTTCTTCTCCAGTCGCGGTTTTAATGGTAAACAAAGTGGCAAGATTGCCCGCTAACAATTGATTTTCTTTATCAACCAAACTTAAATTAATGGGTTGTTTGGCTGTTAAATGAAGCGACGAAATCATGACATCGGTAGTTTCCGAGCCTACAATAGGCGAGGTGTACAAGTTAATGGTACCGGGTTCTTTGTAAATCTTATCGTAAGGAGTTAACGATTCGTTGCTATTATCGACAGCCATTTTTGGACGAATGGAATTTACGCCATTATCGGCATTTAATCGGTCGTTGAATAGCAAATGAGCCCCTTGCAAAGAGACATCTTCTGCCTCTTCAATGCCTTTACCGATATTCAATCCACCACCTACAACTACCAACGATGCAGGATTGGTTGGCTCTGTTTGGCAAACTTGCTCTTTTACATTGGCATATAGGTTATAGGTTTCATCGTCATCGATGCAGAATTTTCCAATCTCAAAAGCAGAGGATATGTTTTTATTTGTTTTGTCGAATTCACTCCAAAAATTGTTGTACATAAAACTCTTACACCAGGCTGTACTTTTACCTATACTTTGAAGATAGAAAGTAGTAGCATTGGTTTCGTCATCGTTATTTCCTACTATATCCTTATCGTACGAATAGCAGTTATTGTAGTAGAAACGAATGGTATTAGGATCAAAGTTGGCAGCAGTTACTGGTTGTTGCAAGCCACCTAAACGGAAAAAGTCGAATCTAACATAGCTATCGGCAGCAGATTGGCTATCGTTACTTCTAATAAAGAATGTATTATAAAAAACACCAATGTTTTTAACAGGAAAGTCTTTTGCTTTTTCAATGTTAGGATTATCAACATAATTTATCAAGCGTACATTAGCAACCGTTCTACCCGTTTCTTTAAGTCCTAGCACCTCTACCTTGTTATCGTTCCAGAATACATTATTCATAATAAGCATTCTTTGACAACCTTGAATAAAGAACGAGGTAGCCAAGGTCCCTTCCGAGTTATTGCGTAAGAACTTAACGTCTGTACAATTGATAAATTTAATGGTTCCACCCCAGTCCACTACATCGTATTTTTCATCGTCTGATACACTCATATCAGCAAAGTCATATTTGGTATAGAACTCATTGTTTTCTACGAGCAAACCTTTAACGCCTACTACGTGGATACCATTTCTACCATACGATTCTACATAGCAGTTCTTAAGCGTAATATGGCTATCGATGGTGGGCAATGGCACTATGTTAAAGTTTTTATCAGCACCATCTGTGTATTCTAGTGTTTCATCCCCTTTACCCGTATCGATATCCAAGGCATTATCACGCAAGTTTTTATCGCTGATAATGTCCAAATTATCCAATACAATGTTTGTACTACGACGAATAACAGGGTGCACCAACACAGCGCGGTTGCCTTTGGGGTCGGCTGTTCTTACTACCAATGTTTTGCCATTACCATCGCGGTTGATATTGCGGAAGAAAATAGCAGGAGCATCACCTATATGCCCACCCGACATACCTACCTTTTCAAAGCCTCTATAATATTCTGGTCCAAAATGTACCAACATTACTACTGGTACTTTTAATGTAATCTCATCTTCTTTTAAAGAACCATAGTAAGCTGTCTTTGCACTACAAATTTCATTATTTGTTTTTAGCACCGCAAAGGCTTGTTCAAAGGAATTGAATACGTAATTGCAAGGATCGCTTTCTACAAATTGGTTGATGTGCACATATACGGTATCGCCTTCTATTTCGGGAAATTCACAATTTAGATTGTCGTAGTTTTCGCCACAAACGCCATTATAAGGTGCTTGATAGCTACTTTTTTCCATACCGGTCAACTTGGTTAAGGTGTTTTCTGCATCGCATTTAATACTAGCAGTTTGATTCCATTTTACACCATCATCAAAACTATTCTTTGTAGAGCCAGAAGCTAATCTCACCCAAATATACCTATCATATTCAGCGGGAATCTGTGCATAATAATAACTATTACATTTATCCGCACTAACCCAACCCTCTTTTACAGGATTTGTTCCGTCTTTATAGTAATATACAGCAAAACGAGCACCATCCACATCCCATGTTCCCCCTTTTTCCACTTGAGGATCTAATAACACAGTCTGTGCTTCATCTACGTAACCACCAATGTAGATTTCTCCATTGGTTTTATCAAAATAAAAATCGTAGGTGCCTTTTTGTAAAGTAATATTATTGTCTCCACCACCTGAATAAGGTACTGGCGAAACTATTTTTACATTCGCAAAGAATTCATCTCCACAAGGACTTTTCTTTACAATTTTGATGGAGTTAACAGCAGGGATGCTAGCTCCTAATAACACTAACTCGTTAGCATTATCTGATTTAGGAGTTAATTCAAAGATTGGGTCTGGTTCCCAATTATTATCTGTATTTCCATCACCATCTGTATCCGCACCCATTAGGTAGTATTTGGATTCGTGAAATGAGGCTGTAACCGAAATTTTCTTCGCTGCAGAAGGATTAAACTAAACTGTTATATCAGCACATTCAGTTGTCGTGATTTTTATATTGTCATCACTTGTATTGATATATGAGATATAATCTGATTCTGTACTATTTGCTTCATCAAAGTTAGAAGAATGTCCATAACTAACTCCCCAAGAACCATTAGTTATTTTAAATTCATAATCACCAGCTGGTAGATTATTAAATGTAATTTGGTTATTTACTAATTTATTATTACATATACCAGGTTGCCATGAATTACCATTACAC
Source organism: Paludibacteraceae bacterium (assembly GCA_017508305.1). GTDB lineage: Bacteria > Bacteroidota > Bacteroidia > Bacteroidales > Paludibacteraceae > Enterocola. Next base: position 6,861 of record JAFVZF010000137.1, read on the forward strand.
CATGCGTTTCCTGACGCACCATTACCCGTAATAAAATATTCAACTGTATACGAACTCCACGAACCAGAGCCTTTATTCCACGCTCCTTCCGCAATGGTGTATAAATTATTTCCACTACTAGGCCCTAAGAAGTCTGAAGTTTGATTCCATTTGACACCATCATCCCAATTATTATCAGCAGTAGATGGATTCATACGACAGAAAATAACTTTAGTATACGTCTTGTTAGGCGATGTAGCAACGTATATCTCACCTTCACTTGAGCATTCTATTTTCTCCATACTAACCCAAGCTTCACCATTCCCAAAGAAATAAGCGGCAAAACGCGCTCCATCTGATTTCCAATTAGCATTTGGTTTTAAATACAATTTAGTGCCAGCAGTAATATTCGCTGCACTTGCAGTAAAGGCAGACAAACCAAATAAACTTACTACTAAAAAAGCAACTATTTTATGTAAATTTCTTTTCATACGCCTTTCCCTCCCCATTAATAAATAGCCCACAAATATTTCAAATCACCTGCCTCGCCATACACGTCGTGTATGTGTAAGTAATATTTTTTACCTGCAGGATACTTAACAGGATCCGAAATATCCAAGGTAAAATTAGAGGGCGCATCGTCAAAGCTATTGTAATAGATACGCTTATCAATATCAAATTTTTCGTCTTCGCTATCGGTCACTCTATCGGGATGATATGCCTCTTCTGGGAATACCCCAATAGATGCCATACGCCCGTTGGTCTGCAAAGTAAATTGTGTTTGACGGTCGTACACTTTTTCAAACTCTACAATGCTAAAGATGGCATCATCCTGGCAACCTACCCCCACTTTGTATGCAACCGATTTGGTCGCATAAAAGTTCAGTGACGAAAGAAAACTACATCGAGTTGTGGGTGTTACCAAAACCGCAAAATACATGCCCATTCCATCGGTCAACTCTTTTTCGCTCGAAATCCAAGTACCACCTAACGATGTCAAATCGCACGAATACCAACCTTCTGCATCTTTTTGCATATCTTTGGTTTTCATGTTGAGTAAATCTGCTAGCCAGTTGCGGTCTGTGGTGTACATCAACCTTACTTTTTCGATACCAAAGTCTGAATCCAATTTAAAACGAATGGTAACGTATGGTTTTTTGGTAACATCATCGTATTGGGTATAGAACTCTACATCGTAAGGCGCAATAAAGGTATTACCACCACAACCTACCGTAGAACCCGCCTGCGAATCTTCTAACTCGCAAATACTACCCACCTTGGTCTTTAGGGTTGTTTCTTTTTTTGCTTGGTTATAACCGTCTGTTAAACGCAACACCAATTTATACTTGGTAGAATGTTCCAAATTGCCAAAAGAATAAATACGAACCACAGGATTAGGTATATTTTCTGTAACTGTAGCTACCGTATTATCGTCTAAGTTGATAATTTCTAACGTGGCTGTTGTGGGCGTAAAGCCTGGGTCGGTCCATGTAATGGTAGCAGTATGCTGTGTTTCGTGGGTTACCTGCATATCAAACTCAATGTCGCAATATTGGGTTTCGATAGCAGAACCATCATCTTTTAATTCAAATATACCAATGGCCCTGTGTCCCAAGGCATTTTGTGCGGTAACTAATTTAAAGGGTTTATTTACGTCTATATTAGCTTCAAATTGGAACGTATAAATGCCATTGTTATTCATTTGTATATACCCTTCGTTATTGCCGTTATACAACGTATAAACGCACGAAGATGTATAAACATCATCACCGTAACCTAAAATCTGCAATTCTACATGCTTGTTATCTACCTTATTGGCAGTTGTAAAAGTAATACAGTCTACAGGAACAGGCGTATATGTAACGGTAGGAGAAGTAGATACCAATGTGGAACCCTTATAGGCACGCACAAAGAAACGATAGGTTTCGCCAGGAATCAAATTGGTAATGGTATCTGTTTTATTAATCGTAGAAGTGATGGTTTTATGAGTAGCCGCATCAAAAATCGTATAGACATCAGGTTCTCCCTCGTAATCACAATAGGTACAATTGTTTTCCCATGTCAACGTAACCGACGACGATTTTTCGTTCGATTTTATGGGCGTGGTTAAACCATAAGCACAACTGTAAGTAGTAGCTTGTTGCAAAGTTGCCACATCACCCGCATCACTTACATACACCAAATGCTCTGTAGTTTGATTACCCCCAGGTGTAGTTGCCTTAATAGAGAACTTATAAGAGGTTTGTCCTTCCTTGTCCAATCCATACAAGTTACAAGAAAATACAGTATTACCATCGAGCGTTTCGTCCTCGGGCAACACCACATTTGCCACACGCAATTCAAGGGTAGGCACCTCGGTTGTTTCCGCCCCCACTGTCTGGTATTTTGTAATCAAAAACGAAGTATTTTCTGCCACATCTTGATACGTCCACTCCAAGTGCATAATATCATCGGCAGGCCGTGATGGCGTCACATGGAACAAGTTGGTTGCATCTATCTGAGCAACAGCTACTATAGAACAGCACAACAAGAACAAACAAAGGTATAATTTGCGCATATTTTTGTCTAACTTTTATGATTGATACAAACTACAAAAATAGGTATTTTTCACAAACAATCAAGTAAATGACTTAAAATGTATTATAATTTTAGGGGAGGGTAAAAATAGCCACATAACAAAAAAACTGAGCGCCCTAAAAGCACCCAGTTACGCCTATTTTCTATGTTATTTTTTTAATCTCTGCGACCCATGTAAATCATTACGTAATAAATTAAAGTGGCCAACGAACTGAGTGCTGCGACCACGTAGGTATACGCTGCCGAGGTAAGAGCTTCTTTTGCGGCTGCATCGTTTTGCTGTGTGGTCAATCCTGTACTTTGCAACCATGCCAACGCTCTATTGCTGGCATTTATTTCGACCGGCAATGTAATAAAGCTAAACAAGGTGGTACTGGCAAATAAAATGATACCAAAAAGCATAACAGCCGGATAGGTTTGAATGGTTAAAATACCTATTAACAGAATCCATGTAATCCAATTAGAAGCAAAGCTCACCACCGGTACTAAAGTAGAACGCATTTTAAGCCATGCGTACGACTCGGCATGTTGCACGGCATGTCCGCATTCGTGCGCCGCTACAGCTGCGGCAGCTACACTACAAGAATTATACACTCCTTCGCTTAAATTGACCGTTTTGGTGGCAGGGTTATAATGGTCGGTAAGCATGCCCGGCGTAGAAATCACCCTTACATCGGTAATATGGTTATCTCTCAACATTTTTTCGGCAATATCTTTGCCTGTCATACCGCCTGCCATGGGCATTTGCGAATACTTTTTAAACTTACGTTGTACGTTGTATTGCGCTATATAGCTAATAACGGCAATACCAATAAATAAAATCCAATACATAATCTAAATGATAATTGATAAAGGAGAAAGGAGAGATGTATTCATCAACAAGAACCATTTCTCATTTCTCAGTTCTCCTTTTAACTAAGCAATTTCCGTGCCAAAGTTTTTAGTAGATTTATTCGATACACTCACCTTAGACTTTATTCGGGCTTTGCCCTCATGAAGTCAGGCATCGGTTCGGCATAGCCAAGTGAACTTGCCTCTGCGCTCACCTCGCACTGACTTTGGACCTTGGACTTTAGACATAAAAAAATGTCGGTCATGACCGACATTTTTTTTATTCACATATGTAACGAACAATGGTTTGTTCGCGGTCGGGCCCTACCGAAACAATCTTGATAGGCACGTTCAGCTGATCTTCCAAGAAATCGAGGTAATCGTTAAATGCTTTGGGAAACTCACTTTCGCTCTTCATCTTGGTCATATCGGTTTTCCAACCGGGTAATTCTACGTATATAGGTTCTACATCGTCGGTAATTTCGTAAGGGAAGTAGTCAATTTCTTCGCCACCAATGCGATAACCTACGCAAGCTTTGATGGTATCGAACATATCCAACACGTCGCTCTTCATCATAATTAACTGAGTAACACCGTTAATCATAACCGAATATTTAAGTGCTACCAAGTCAATCCAACCGCAACGACGTTTACGGCCTGTAACCGATCCATATTCATGGCCATTTTTGCAAAGGGTGTCACCCACTTCGTCAAACAATTCGGTAGGGAAAGGACCACTACCTACACGGGTACAATAGGCTTTAAAGATACCATACACATCACCTATTTTATTAGGTGCAATACCCATACCCGTACAAGCACCCGCACAAATGGTATTAGACGAAGTTACAAAAGGATAAGAACCAAAGTCAATATCCAACATGGTACCTTGCGCACCTTCGCACAAAATGGATTTATCTTGATCGATAATATCGTTCAAATAATGTTCACTATCAATTAGTTGGAAGTTTTTAAGGTATTCAATGCCTTCTAACCAAGCAGGTTCGGTTTCTGATAGGTCGTAAGCAAAGTTCATCGAATCCAATATTTGCAAGTGACGTTTTTTGGCAGTTTCGTATTTTTCGGCAAAATTGCCCAAAATATCGCCCACACGCAAGCCATAGCGACCTACCTTGTCGGTATAAGTAGGACCGATACCCTTACCGGTAGTTCCTACCTTGGCATCACCTTTGGCAGCCTCGTTCGCCGCATCCAACAAACGGTGGGTAGGCATAATAAGGTGTGCTTTTTTAGAAATGTACAATTTCTTGGTCAAATCGTGTCCCGAAGCCGAAAGTGCTTCTGCCTCTGCCTTGAACAAAGCAGGATCCAACACCACGCCATTGGAAATAACATTGATTTTATCGCCTTGAAAAATGCCCGATGGAATAGAACGCAATACGTACTTTTCGCCATTAAATTCTAAGGTATGACCCGCATTCGGACCACCTTGAAAACGTGTAATCACATCGTAATTGGGAGTTAACACGTCAATTACTTTGCCTTTTCCTTCGTCGCCCCATTGCAAGCCGAGCAACACATCTACTTTTGCCATAATTTATGCTGAAATTTTTATTTGTTTCAAAAAGAGGTGGTAAAGATAATACTTTTTTTATTAGAAACGGGTTAAATTGATTAGCAAAATTATTTTACATGCCATTTTGTAAAATCACATCGCAGGAGTTTTGTTAATTTATTTTGTAAAACCAAAAATAACCCATACCTTTGTCCTAACATTAACTATTAAACTATATTATTATGGCACACGTTATTACTGATGATTGCATCGCTTGCGGTACTTGTATCAGCGAATGCCCTGTTGAAGCCATTTCTGAAGGCGATATCTACTCTATCGACCCTGAATTGTGCATCGATTGCGGAACCTGCGCAGAAGCTTGTCCTTCTGAAGCTATCAAACCCGCATAAACCTCAACAAAGAGCAATAAAAAAGCGGCATCAAATGATGTCGCTTTTTATTGTTTCTCTATGTACAATCCCTTATCGGCTTACTCCTCTACCATAGTTTCTGCCACTTCGGCAGTTTCGGTGGTTTCTTCTTTTTCTTCTTCCCAATTCATTTCGGAACGAATAAATTGCAAGGTTTCTGCCAATGCTTCTTCGAACTTAGAAAAATCTTCTTTGTACAAGAAAATTTTGTGCTTTTCGAATATAAATTGTCCATCAGGAGTTACTCCCTTTCGCTTACTTTCTGTTATGGATAAAAACAAATCGTTGCGACGATCACGCTTAACATCCAAATAATACATACGCTTACCCGCCTTTACCGATTTGGAGAAAACAATCTCTTTTTCTTCTCTCTCTACTGTTACAGCCGGTTTCTCTTCTTTCTTTTGAAAACGCTCAAACAAGTTTTTCACTTCCAAATTTATCATCGCTTCTATTTTTACATTTAGGTTACAAATCAACGTATTTTTTTTCAAAAAACAAAATAAAAGACAAAAAAAATATGCAATACAAATGCCCACCTTTTTGCTTCGGTCTAAATAATGTGTATATTTGCGTCAGATAAAATATCATAACGATGATAAACAGAATCTTAATCCGCATCAAAGTCATTCAGTTGCTATATGCCTACCGCAATAATAGTAGCAACTCGATTACCGACAGCTCTGACAAGAAACAGCTTACTACTATTGCAAAACAAGTAGAAAAAGAGCTTATCAATAGCCTCGACCAAACTTACGATTTATACCATTGGATGTTGCAACTGATTGTAGAGTTGCACCTATACGCCATCAAACGCATTGAAATTGGTATGAACAAATTGCGTCCTACAGAAGAAGAGCGCAATCCCAACACTCGATTTATCAACAATGCTTTTTCTAAACAACTTAGCAACAATAAAGCATTGGCCGCTTATGTAAAAGAGCAAGGTATTTCGTGGCAAGAAGAAACCGATCTAATCAAACAACTTTACAACCAACTCATTGCCAGCGATTTCTATCAAGCATACATGAAAGAAACCGATCGCAATTACGAAGGCGACAAGTTTTTATGGCGTCAAATCATCAAAAAGGTATTTATTCCTAACACTGCGTTAGAAGAACGTTTGGAAGAGATTAACCTATACTGGAACGACGATTTTGAAACCGTTATCAGTTTTGTCGAAAAAACCATCAAACGCTTTAGCGAAGAAAAGGGTTCCGACCAAGAACTATTGGAAAAATTCCGTGACACAGAAGACTTGGAATACGCCAAAAAATTGCTTACAACAGCCATTATCGACCAACAAAAATACGAACAATTGATACAATCTACAGTGCAAAATTGGGAAAGCGAACGTATTGCCTGCATGGATATGGTCATTTTGCAAGCCGCTCTTGCCGAAATCTATACGTTCCCTACCATTCCTATCAATGTAACGCTCAACGAATTTATCGAAATCAGTAAATTCTACAGTACCGAAAAAAGTAGCTTGTTTATCAATGGTATTTTGGACAAAATTGCCACCGATTTACGCAACGAAGGCAAATTGATAAAAGCCGGCATTTACACAAAAGACAACTAATTAAATTACATAAATCATGTACAACGTATTATTACAAGCGCAAGCTGCTAACCCACAAGGTGGCTATTCTTCACTTATTTTGATTGTTTTGATGTTTGTGGTATTCTATTTCTTTATGATTCGTCCACAAATGAAAAAACAAAAAGAAATGAAAAAATTTCGCGATAGCATTAAGCAAGGCGACAAAGTAATTACTGCCGGCGGAATTTACGGAAAAGTAAAAGAGGTAAAAGAAAACATCATCGTATTGGAAATTGCGGACGGT
>JAFVZF010000138.1 GCA_017508305.1 Paludibacteraceae bacterium
CAACAAGGCTAAAATACCCTTCACAATAACAGCATCGCTGTCGCCTGCAAAAATTACATGGCCGTTATCGTCTAAGTGAGCATCTATCCATACTTTGCTTTGGCATCCTTCTATTAGGTTTTCTGGCAATCTTTTTGCATCGGGGAAAGCAGGCAACTCGTTTCCTAATTCTATAATTCGACTGTATTTGTCAAACCAGTCGTCGAAGATGGCAAAATCTTCGATTATTTCGTCTTGTAATTGGTTTATGGTCATAGTAAACGGTTAAAAAAGTTGTTTTACACGTTCGATGCCAGCAATCAGCGCATCTATTTCTTGTGTGGTATTGTAAAGAGCAAATGAAGCACGCAAGGTACCTTCGATGCCATAATGTTTCATAATGGGTTGTGCACAGTGATGCCCTGTACGAAGGGCTATACCTAATTTATCGAGCAAAGTACCCATATCGTAATGGTGTATATCGCCTACTTGCATGGAAATTACGGCACTTTTGTGCGAGGATGTTCCAAAGAAATGCACATCGCCTATTTGCTGCAACTTATCGGTTGCATAGTTTAACAAATAGGTTTCGTAAGCTGCGATTTGATCCATTCCGATGTTTTGAACATAACGTATGGCTTCGGCAAGTGCAGTCGATCCGATAAAATCGGGTGTTCCTGCTTCAAATTTATAAGGAAGCTCGTTAAAGGTTGTTTTTTCAAAACTTACTTGTGCAATCATTTCGCCGCCACCTTGGTAAGGGAGCATGGCATCCAGCCACTTTTCTTTGCCATACAACACGCCTATACCTGTTGGACCGTATATTTTATGCCCCGAGAAGACATAAAAATCGGCATTCAAATCTTGTACATTCACTGCAATGTGTGGAACAGACTGAGCTCCATCTATTAAAATAGGGACATCGTGCTTGTGTGCTATTTGAACAAGTTGCTTTACGGGGTTGATGGTGCCCAATACATTCGAAACATGGGTTACGGCAACCAGTTTGGTACGTTCGCTAAACAAAGAAGCATATTCGGTTAAATCCAACTCGCCTTGCTGGTTAAAAGGTATTACCTTTATAATAATGCCTTTGCGTTGTTGCAACAATTGCCAAGGTACAATATTGGAATGGTGCTCCATCTCTGATACAATCACCTCGTCGCCTTGTTTTAGAAAGGTTTCGCCAAACGAATAGGCTACTAAGTTAATCGATTCGGTAGTGCCACGCGTAAAAATAATTTCGTGCGTGTGAGCTGCACCTAAAAATTGCTGCACGGTAGCACGAGCCGCCTCGTGTGCTTCGGTAGCCATTTGGCTTAAGAAATGCACACCACGATGTACATTGGCATTTTGTTTGGTATACCCATCTTCTATTTTTTTGATAACTGACCATGGTTTTTGGGTGGTGGCTGCGTTATCCAAGTACACCAACGGATGCTTGTGTACGGTCGATGTAAGGATAGGAAAATCCTCACGTATGCGGGTTATATTGGATGCTATTTCCATTATCGACAAATTTTACAACCGTTACAATGTGTATTATCTCCTCGCAAACGACGCTCTATCAACAATTGAAGACGGTCTTTTAATGGTTCGATGCGCACATTATCCAATACATCGTGTACAAAAGCAAACATAAGTAGCATACGCGCCTCTTGCGGATCGATACCGCGCGAGCGCATGTAGAACAACGCATTTTCGTCCAACTGTCCCACGGTTGCACCATGATTACAGGTTACATCGTCTGCATAAATTTCTAACTGAGGGCGTGTAAACATACGAGCTGCATCGGACAAACACAAATTTCGATTGGTTTGATAGGCTTTGGTTTGCTGTGCATCCTGTAGCACGTTGATAAGCCCATAAAAATCGCCTTCTGCCTCGTCGTCCAACACGTATTTAAATAATTCGTTGCTGGTAGCCCCTGCTACATTGTGATGAATAAAGGTGTGGTTTTCTATTCTTTCTTTTTGACATCCTAATCCCAATCCGTTGAGCGATAAATAAGCACCTTTCCCGTTTAAATGCGCCTCGACATGATTGTGCGTTTTACCATTTGCCAAGGTAATTAGGTTGGAGAGCACCTGACTGTCTGCTTCTTGGCTAATATGTAAGGTAGAGATATTGGTAGTTTTAGCAGAAGAACTTTCCAACTTGTAATGCTCATAGGTTGCATTTTTACCCACAAACACCTGTGTAAAACGATTAGAAAGATAGTTGACTTGATTGCCATAAGCATGATCGCATACCAATACCTGCGCTTTAGCATTTTCGCCAATAATCGCCACATTGTGGCTAACTGCCATCATATCGGACGCCCCGTACATTAAATTAACCAACTGAATAGGACGTTCCATTTGTACGCCATCTGGCACATACAAAAACATACCATCCTGCGCTAATAGCTGATTAAAAGCCACATCGGAGCTATCGACACTATATTGTCGAATATAAGGTTCTAACAAAGATGGATAGTGCACGAAGGCATGTGCGAGACTGCAAATAATTACCCCTGATGGCAATTCGGGCATGTTAGGTTGCGCATAAAAACTATCGTTAAATACCAAATAGTTGTAAGTAGTGATACCGGGTATATCGCACATAAAAAGCCCAAATGGATCGCCTTTAAAAGGTAAACGAGCAGGATTCAACCCATAATCGAGGGCATAGGCAGCTGCAAAAGTTAGTTCGTGCTGCGTCAACTTTTGCATAGCCACAGAGCGAACCTGTTGTCGCCATGCCGGTAGGTTTTGCTGAAACAAAGCCTCGTTTTCTTTAAACAATGCTATGTAACTATCTTGTACCATTATTCTCCTACTTCTTTTTTGATCCAATCGTAACCTTGCTCTTCCAAAACAGCCACCAACTCACGACCTGCAGTCTTTACAATACGGCCTTTATAGAGAATATGCACAATATCAGGGACAATATAATCCAATAAGCGTTGGTAGTGGGTAATGACTATCGAAGCATTTTGAGGTGTTTTTAGCTGATTAACCCCCGATGCTACTATACGAAGTGCATCGATATCCAAGCCGGAGTCGGTTTCGTCCAAAATAGACAAACATGGCTCCAACATCGCCATTTGGAAAATTTCGTTGCGTTTTTTCTCACCTCCCGAAAAACCTTCGTTTACCGAACGATTTGCCAATTTATTGTCTAATTCGACAATATCTTTTTTTGCACGCATCATTTTTAAAAACTCGCCTGCACTCAAGGGATCTTGTCCTTTGTATTTACGATGTTCGTTGACAGCGGCACGCATAAAATTAACCATGCTCACCCCCGGTATTTCGACCGGATATTGAAAACTCAGAAATAAACCTGCACGCGAACGTTCTTCGGCAGGCATCGCCAATAGGTCTTTTCCGTTGAAAGTAACACTACCTTGGGTAACCGTAAAAGCAGGATGTCCTGCCAATACCGCAGAAAGCATACTTTTTCCGGAACCATTGGGACCCATAATGGCATGTACCTCGCCGGCTTTTACACTAAGATTGATACCTCTTAATATTTCTTTGCCGTTTACTTCGGCATGTAAATTGACTATTTCTAACATCATATTAACCTACACTTCCTTCTAACGATATTTGCAACAATTTTTGCGCTTCTACAGCAAATTCCATGGGTAATTTATTGAGTACCTCTTTGGCAAATCCATTGACAATGAGTCCGACGGCATCCTCGGTAGAGATACCTCGTTGGTTGCAATAAAAGAGTTGATCTTCGTTGATTTTGGAGGTACTTGCCTCGTGCTCCAACACAGCGGTTGGGTTATGTACGTCTATTTCGGGAAACGTATGTGCACCGCATTGCGAGCCCAATAGCAGGCTATCGCATTGCGAAAAATTACGGGCATTCTGTGCTCTTTGCGCCACACGTACTAATCCGCGATAGGAGTTTTGGCTTTTGCCTGCCGATATGCCCTTGGAAACAATACGACTGCGGGTATTATTGCCCAAATGAATCATTTTTGTACCTGTATCGGCTTGTTGATAATGGTTGGTAAATGCCACCGAATAAAATTCGCCAATAGAATTATCCCCTTTTAAAATACAGCTGGGATATTTCCACGTAATGGCAGAACCCGTTTCTACCTGTGTCCACGAGACCTTAGAAGATTCGCCTTTGCACAAGGCACGTTTGGTTACAAAATTATAAATACCTCCCTTTCCTTCTTTGTCACCCGGGTACCAATTTTGCACCGTAGAGTATTTTACCTCGGCACGATTCATTACTACAATCTCGACAATGGCTGCATGTAACTGATTATCATCTCGTTGCGGAGCTGTACATCCTTCTAAATAGGACACATACGCATCGTCGTCTGCCACAATAAGGGTTCGTTCAAACTGACCTGTATTGACGGCATTGATACGGAAATAGGTGGAAAGTTCCATGGGACAGCGCACACCTTTGGGAATGTAAACAAACGAACCATCGCTAAACACTGCCGAGTTGAGCGCAGCATAAAAATTGTCGGTATAAGGAACTACCGTGCCCAAATATTGCTGCACCAATTGTGGATATTGTTGTACTGCTTCGCTAAACGAACAGAAGATAACCCCCAATTTTGCCAACTCCTCTTTGTAGGTGGTTTTGATGGAAGTGCTGTCCATGACTGCATCTACTGCCATACCAGAGAGCATTTTTTGCTCTTCCAATGGGATGCCCAACTTTTCGAACGTCTTGAGCAACTCCGGGTCGACATCGTCCAAACTTTGTGGCGCATTTTTTCGCGGAGAAGCATAATACGAGAGTGACTGAAAATCGATTTCGGGTATCTCCAAATGTGCCCATGTTGGCACGGTTTGCTTTTGCCAATAGCGAAATGCTTTAAGTCGAAACTCCAACAACCACTGTGGTTCGTTTTTCTTGGACGAAATGAGTCGAATAACCTCCTCGTTTAGTCCCACAGGAATAATGTCTGTTTCTATTTGTGTAGAGAATCCGTATTTATAATCGGAAGTCGCTAAATTTTCTATAATAGAATTACTATCTTGCTGTTTCATTTTCTTTGTCGAAATAAGAATGAACATACGGCATCAACGTAGGTACCACTGCCTTAACCGGTTCATAGAGCAATGATTGCGACTTGGTTTCGGGATTGATCCATTTAAAACGTTGATCGACCATATCGACCAAATAAATGAGTACACTCAACAATAACGCATATTTGAGCAGGCCAAAACATCCTCCTAATAGTTTATTGAGCCAACCCAAGGTAACAATGGAAAGAAACTTATCGATGATTCTTACGATCAATGCGCACACAAGCACCACGAAAGCAAACAAAAGAATAAACGATATGGTATAGCTTTGCGAGGGGGTAAGGACAAACCACTCGCAAAGTTGCATCGAGAAAGGTTCTGCATAGGCATAGGCAATAATAATGCCAATTACCAAGCCAATTAACGAGCCTAACGATTGTACTATCCCTTTAAACAAACCTGCCACTATTCCATACAGCAAAGGGACGCCTAATACCAAGTCAATCCAATTGAAATTCATGTATTAGAAAGTACGTTTTACCTCTATTTCTTCAAATGTTTCGATAAAGTCGCCAATGCGAACATCGTTGTAGTTAGCAATATTCAAACCGCATTCAAATCCGGTAGAAACTTCTTTTACATCGTCTTTCATGCGTTTGAGCGAGCCTAACTCACCTGAGAACACAACAATACCATCGCGAATTAAGCGCAACTTGTTGGAACGTTTTACTTTTCCTTCGCGTACCAAGCAACCAGCCACTGTTCCCACTTTAGAAATTTTAAAGGTGTTAAGCACTTCGAGTGTTGCGGTTACTTCTTCCTTAATTTCGGGCGATAGCATACCTTCCATCGCATCCTTGATTTGCTCGATGGCATCGTAAATAATCGAATACAAACGAATATCGACCTCTTCTTTTTCTGCCAAACGACGTGCATCGACCGAGGGTCTTACTTGGAAACCCACGATAATTGCATTGGAGGCTGCAGCCAATAACACATCCGATTCGGAGATAGCACCCACTGCTTTGTGGATAACATTGACCTGAATTTCGGGAGTTGATAGCTTGATTAAAGAATCCGACAACGCTTCGATAGAACCGTCCACGTCGCCTTTTACAATGATATTGAGTTCTTGGAAATTGCCCAACGCAATACGACGACCCAACTCGTCCAAAGTAAGGTGTTTTTTGGTACGAATGCTTTGTTCGCGTTTAAGTTGTTCGCGCTTGTTGGCAATTTCGCGTGCTTCTTGCTCGGTATTCATCACGTTGAATTTTTCGCCTGCTTGTGGTGCACCATTCAAACCTAATAGCAATACCGGTTCGCCGGGTTTCACCTCTTGAACACGTTGGTTACGTTCGTTAAACATGGCCTTAACACGTCCAAAGTGTGTACCTGATACAATTACGTCGCCTTGATGCAAGGTTCCGCCTTCTACCAACACCGTCGCCAAATAGCCACGACCCTTGTCTAACGAAGATTCGATGATAGAGCCTACTGCGTTTTTGTTAGGATTTGCTTTCAAGTCAAGCATTTCGGCTTCGAGCAATACTTTTTCTAATAGTTCGTTGATACCGATGCCTTTTTTAGCAGAAATATCTTGCGACTGGTATTTACCGCCCCACTCTTCGACCAAATAGTTCATACCTGCCAACGCCTCCTTGATTTTATCGGGATTGGCAGTTGGTTTATCAATCTTGTTGATGGCAAATACTATGGGCACATTAGCTGCTGCAGCATGGTGAATAGCCTCAACTGTTTGGGGCATGATGCTGTCGTCGGCAGCCACAATAATAATGGCGACGTCGGTAATCTGAGCACCACGTGCACGCATAGCGGTAAATGCTTCGTGACCGGGAGTATCCAAGAAGGTAATGTGTTGGCCATTTTCTAAAGTAACATTGTAGGCACCAATGTGCTGTGTAATACCACCCGCCTCACCGGCAATTACATTGGCTTTACGGATGTAGTCCAAAAGCGAAGTTTTACCATGGTCTACGTGACCCATCACCGTAACGATAGGCGCACGTGGCACTAAATCTTCGGGACGATCCTCTTCTTCTTGCAAGTTTTCTGACACATCGGCACTAACGTATTCTGTTTTAAAGCCAAATTCGTCGGCTACAATATTGATGGTTTCGGCGTCCAAACGTTGGTTTATCGACACCATCAATCCCAAGCTCATACAGGTTCCAATTACTTTGGTAACCGGCACATCCATCATGGTTGCCAACTCATTAACGGTTACAAACTCGGTAATCTTAATGGTTTGATTTTCGAGGCGTTCCAATTCAGCTTCTTCTTGCATACGTTGCGAAGCTGCCTCACGTTTATCCTTGCGGTATTTGGCTCCTTTCGATTTTTGTTTGTTGGTAAGCATTGCCAACGTTTCACGTACTTGACGTTGTACGGCCTCTTCGTCGGGTTGCGTATGTTCTACGCTGCGACGATTGCGCTCATTTTTACCGGCTTTGGCATTTTTCTTTTGTTCTACCGGTTTATTGATGTCAATGCGTTCTTTTTGAATACGGTTGCGTTTCTTCTTTTCGTCTGCATTGCCACCGGCATTGGCTGCATTGTTTTTAGCAGGATATTTTTCTTCTCTTTCTTTGCGCTTTTCTTCTTTGGTCTTTTTCTTAGGACGTGTTTGCTGATTAAGTGCAGAAAGGTCGATTTTGCCTACTACGTTAATGGATGATTGTATATTTTTATTTCCGTAATTAAAGACTTCGTCCGATTTTTGGGTTTCGGTCGATTTTTCGGACGACGTTACTTCTTCTTCTGGGATCGATGCAGTGGTAGGCTCTACCTCGATAGACGCCTCTTGGGCGGGTACTTCTGCCACTGATTGCACCTCTTGTTCCGGTTTTTCTACCACAGGTTCGGGCTGATTGTCGGATGGTTCTTCTTTGGGTTGTACCGAATTTTCTACCGTTTTTTTCTTATTAAACGCATCCAAATCTATTTTTCCTACTGTTTTAAACTGGATAGGAGCTTCTTTGGGCTGCTCGGAAGCTACATTGGCTTCTTTTTGAGCATAGCTTTCCAAAACAACCGTTTCGTTTTTAGGACGTTCTTTGTGGCGTTGAGCCGCTATTTCCGACTGTTTTTTTACGGTTTTATCCTTTGAAAACTCTTGTAACAACAAATCGTATTGCTCATCGGTAATACGAGCATTGGGGTTATTTTCAGCGACCTCTGAAAAACCCTTTTTATGTAGGAACTCGACAACCGTTGCCAATCCCACATTTAAATCTTTAGTAACTTTACTTAATTTTACGGACATATAGCAGTTTTAATTATTCAAATTCAGTGCGTAGGATAGACAATACTTCGTCGATGGTTTCTTCTTCCAAATCGGTTGCTTTGATCAAATCCTCACGGGGTACATTCAATAC
>JAFVZF010000139.1 GCA_017508305.1 Paludibacteraceae bacterium
CAGGACGACGCATTTGGTCTATGTACCAATCGGTTTGCAGGTAGGAAAGGTTGCAAACACGTGTGTCTAATGCCACCGAATCCTCTTCTGTTTCTTGCAAGTACCATAGCGGGAACGTGTCATTGTCTCCATTGGTAAAGATGATGGCGTTGGGAGAGCATGAGTTGAAATAGTTTTTGCCAAAATCGCGCACCAAATACCTGTTGGAACGGTCGTGATCGTCCCAATTTTCGTATGCCATTAAAGTGGGAACAGGAAGGGCAATTGCTATAGCCAATGCCGTGGTTACTGTTTTTGCCACTTTGATGTTTTCTAACATTTTTGCCAAACCGGCTACCCCAAAGCCTATCCAAATGCAGAAAGCATAGAAAGAACCTGCATAAGCGTAGTCACGTTCGCGGGGCTCGTATGGACCTTGGTTCAGGTACAATACGATGGCGATACCGGTCATAAAGAACAGGGTAAAGGTCAGCCAAAAGTTTTGCATGCCTTTCTTGCCTCCCTGAATCATGTAGAGCATACCGATGATGCCTAAAATAAGCGGTAGCATGTAGTAGACATTGCGTCCCTTATTGGTGGCATATTCTTCAGAAAGTTGCGATTGGTCGCCTATTAAGTACTGATCGATAAAATTAAAACCGGTTATCCAGTTGCCGTTGGTAATTTCGCCATGTCCCTGAATATCGTTTTGACGACCACTGAAATTCCACATAAAATACCTCCAATACATGTAGTTAAGTTGGTATTTAAAGAAGAATTCAAGATTTTCGCCAAAGGTTGGAATGGTGATGTTGCGCTTGTAGCCACATTGGTCGTAGGTTACCTTTTTGCCCTTTATGTCAATCCACGATTCGTACATGCGCGGATGATCACCGCTGCTACTGTGCATACGGGGAAATATCGTTTTAAATTTACTGTCGTATTGTATGGACGATTTGGTATCGGTTACAATGTATTGGTCTTTTTCTTCGGGCGATGTTTTTTCTTTCATGCCCCATACCTTTTCGCCTTCTATTACGGCAGTGCGGCAATATTGTCCGTCCGATACTAACTCGGGTTCTGCAGAATAGTAAGGACCATAAAACAAGGGTCTGTCGCCGTACTGTTCGCGGTTAAGGTACGATTTGTGCGAAAAAACATTGTCAGGCGAGTTTTGGTCCATAGGGGGATTAGCAACAGAGCGTACCACTATCAAGGCGTAGCAAGAGTATCCCAATAGCATCATGGCAAGCGATGTCATGATGGTGCTCATTAAGCGCAGATTAAGCGACTTAACGCGTGTAAAATAGAGTATTATCAAGCCAATTACGATCAAACCAATCCACCAACTGCCCATTAAAAAGGGGATGCCCAATAACGAAACAGATAGTAGCGAAGAAATTTTAATACGTAAATCGTTAGGTTGGTTGCTATATAGCTCTACTAAGGACCAAATGAGGACACCAACGGTTAGGAAACAATAAAACAAGGCACCGGTATTGAATGGAAGCCCCAATGTATTAACAAATAGCAGTTCTACATAGCCCGCCAAGTTGATAAAGCCGGGAACCAAACCGTACAAAATAAAGGCCAAAATGGCAAACGATACAAGGAGTGCGCCTAACATGCCTTTCCATGTGGTTTGTTCGTACTTGCGGTAGTAATAAACCAAGACAATGGCTGGAATGGTTAGCAGGTTTAGCAAGTGTACCCCGATGGAAAGTCCCATGAGATAGGTAATAAGCACCAAATACTTGTCAGATTGTGGTTCGTCTGCATGTTCCTCCCACTTTAAAATCAGCCAAAAAACAATGGCGGTCAAGAAAGACGAGTAAGCGTACACCTCTGCTTCGACAGCCGAAAACCAAAATGTATCGGAAAATGTGTATGCCAATGCACCTACCAATCCACTGCCAAGGCATACCAGCATTTGCCATTTTTGGGCGACCTCGTTCGAACCAAACAGCATGCGGCGTGCTAAGTGGGTAATGGTAAAGTAAAGGAACAGAATGGTAAGTGCACTAAAAAATGCAGACAGCATATTGACGCAATAGGCAATCTGCGTGGGATCGGAAGCAAATAAACTGACCATCTTACCGGTAAGCATAAAAAAAGGTGCACCGGGAGGGTGTCCTACCTCTAATTTGGCAGCAGTAGAAATAAATTCGGGACAATCCCAAAAGCTGGCGGTGGGCTCGACGGTCAAGCCGTATGTAGTCATGGCAATGACAAAAACCATACCTCCCAAAATTCTATTGAGCAGTTTAAACTGTTTCATGTATGCGTTTTTTGATAAATGCTGTAAATAAGGTACAAAGTTACAAAAAAAGTCAAAAAACGCAAGATAAAAATAACTCTCCTTTCTCCTTTATTCAAGTGCTCCGCATTTTTATGAAGCTTGGCGGCGGTTAGCTTCGCTCATGTTGCTCACGTTCGGCATAATCAATGTAAACATTGCTTCTGCTCTCGCTTAATCGCAACTGTCAGCATAGAAAATAAATTTTCTCTGCATTCACCTTGCGCAAACTTTCTCAACTCTCCTTTTTTTTATATCTTTGCTTCGTATGGAAACGATATGAAAAAATACGTAATTATAGTAGCTGGAGGAAGTGGAAAAAGGATGGGGACCGAAGTGCCCAAACAGTTTCTTGTATTGCATAATAGGCCCGTTTTGATGCATACAATCGATGCTTTTTTGCGATACGATGCCTCCATTTGTGTGCTATTGGTACTGCCCAAGGAGCATAAAGCCTATTGGCAACAGTTATGTTTGCAATACGATTACAATCGGTCGATAGTTGTTGTTGAGGGGGGCTCGGAACGTTTTTATTCGGTGCAGAATGCCATGCAACTGGTGCCCAATGGTGTGTTGGTGGCTGTGCATGATGGTGTGCGTCCCTTGGTAGACGATGCAACCATCGACGCGGCATTCGTATCGGCTGCAAAAACAGGAAGCGGTGTGCCTGTGGTGGCAGAAACCGATTCGTTGCGGCAGCTTACTGCCACAGGTAGTGTCAGCGTTGATCGTAGTGCCTACTGTCGCGTACAAACACCACAAGTATTTTGTGCAGATTTAATTAAAGAAGCGTATGCCCAACCCTATAACTCCTCTTTTACGGACGATGCCAGCGTTTTCGAATCGTTGGGTCATGCGGTTACTTTGACGTCGGGTTCTCCTTCAAATATTAAAATAACAACTCCTGTCGATTTAAAATGGGCAATGTGTTTATTGCATGAATCTGTATAATGCCGATATAAAGTACTTGCCGGGCATGGGGCCTAAAAGGGCAGAGATTTTGAACAAGGAAGCCGAAATTTATTCCTTGTACGACCTTATACAAACCTTTCCGTATCGCTACATTGATCGCAGTCGATTTTACAAAATAGCAGAAATTACCTCCAATAATACCCATATTCAGATAAGGGGTAAAATTATGGGGTTTTCGACCAAAGGCGAGGGGAGAGGCAAACGCCTAATTGCCTATTTTTCGGACGGTACCGATCAGATAGAACTGATTTTCTTTAAAGGTATTTCTTTTGTGTTGAAAGCTTATCAACTCAATACCGAATACATTGTTTTTGGCAAACCCAATTTGTTTAATGGGACGTATAGTTTTGTGCATCCGGATATAGAAAAGCCCTCGCAAGAAACCATGCAGGGATTTATGCCTTTGTACCATACTACCGAAAAGATGAAAAACCATTTTTTGCATTCCAAAGCATTGCAAAAATTTATCTTTTTGGCGCTAAAACAGTTGCCCGAGAATATAGCAGAAACATTGCCCGATTCTGTTCTTAAAAAACGAAACTTAATGCCTTTGTATCAGGCGTTATGGCAAATCCATTTTCCGCAAAATCTTGCCCTGTTAGAGCAGGCTCGCGAACGATTGCGGTACGAAGAGTTGTTTTACATCCAAGTGGCTATTTTACGGCAGGCAGGATTGTTGCGCTCCAAACAAAAAGGGCATCCTATGCCGCTTGTCGGCGAAGCATTTCATGCTTTTTACAACGACTTTTTGCCTTTTTCACTTACAGATGCCCAAAAAAGAGTGGTAAAAGAAATTCGTGCTGATATGCAGCGCGAAACGCAAATGAATAGACTGTTGCAGGGCGATGTAGGCAGTGGCAAAACCATGGTGGCACTGCTTTCTATGCTCATAGCGGTAGGCAATGGCTATCAAGCTTGCTTGTTGGCACCTACCGAGATTTTGGCAACTCAACATTATGAGGGATTGTCTAAATTGTTGCAAGGTATGCCGGTTGCTGTCCGTTTGCTTACGGGCTCTACCAAAAAGAAAGAACGTACTTTGCTACATGCTGCCCTGCAAAGTGGCGAATTGAATATTTTGGTAGGAACCCATGCTGTTTTGGAAGACGAAGTGAGGTTTGCCAATCTGGGACTGGCAATTATCGACGAACAGCATCGTTTTGGTGTGGCACAACGGGCAAAAATGTGGGCAAAAAATAAGCGTCCTCCTCATGTGTTGGTCATGACGGCAACTCCCATACCACGTACGCTTGCCATGACAGTGTATGGCGATTTGGATGTGTCGGCAGGCATAATG
>JAFVZF010000013.1 GCA_017508305.1 Paludibacteraceae bacterium
CACGACGGATTCTGTATGTATAAAACTCCATATGCATATCAATGGAACTCTGTAGATGTTGGTCCGCACAGAGACATCGTAGGCGAATTCAAGAAGAGTATCGAGAAAACAGACGTAAAGTTCGGAGTATATCATTCGATTTGATGGTGAATGTGGTGTGACCAGCGATACAGCCACTGTACAGGTACAATGGCCTACTGCCATTACTCCATACGATGAAAATGGCTTAAACGATACCTTTGTAAAAGATATGGATCCTAATTTCCATACCGCTATCTTTAACCGTTTTGGTATGCCACTTATGGAGACAGACAATGGTTGGGATGGGTTCTTACATGATGGTAAATTGGCAGTTCCCGGTGTTTACTATTACGTAGTAACCTTGCCCGATGGCAATGTTAAAAAAGGAACGATAGAAGTATTTAAACAATAATTTTTAATCTTATAATATGAGAAGAATATTAGTAAGTTTGTTAGCAGTTGTTCCGGTTGTATTGATGGCAACTATCAGCCCCAAATACAGCGAGGGATATACGTTTGATCCTACCTATAGCAGTACGGATGAAAAAGAGTTTGCTTTGTCCCCTTATAAGGACAGTACTTTTGTGTTTGTACGCGAGGATAAAGTGTATGTAACCAAATTGGATTCGCTTGGCGAATTGGATAATCCACAACCTTGTGCCGATTTCGATTTAATTCGCATCTCTGGTACTGTGGCATACGATAAAAAACGCAATCGCTTGTATTATGGTCAATATAACGAAGAATATAAGGCAGAATACTTGTACGAAAGTATTAGCGATATAAATGGCAAATGGCAAGTAGGTAAGCGTATGCGCATCAGAGGTACAGTAAAATCTCGTACCGGTGTTTCTTTTGTCCAAAGTGCGGGTTGGAATTATCGTTTGCCTTACATCGAAGGATTTTATAATCCTACCATGAGTCAAGATAACGATAAAGTGTACTTTAGTTCTACCATGGAAGGTGGCAAAGGTGGTCGCGACTTGTATTACGTAGAAATCGAAGACGAGGAGCAACGCATTTGGTCTTATCCTGTTAATGTAACCGAATTGAATAGTGCAGCTGATGATGACTGGGCTGTTTGGGAAGGAGATAGTATCTTGTATTTCTCCAGCTCTCGTGACGGTCAAATGGCAGTTTATTCGGCTGCTACCCAAGATACTACTTGGAAAGAACCTATTAAGTTTGAAAATCCTTACAACGAGGCAGGCGAAAACTACAACATGTTGGTATGGGATTCGGTACCGATGCTTATTTCTAACCGTGGTGGCAACGATGATATCTTCTTGTTCCATCCTGTTCCTCCCGAACCAGAGCCAGAACCTACTTACGAAGAAAAGAAGCGTCGTTTCTATTGGGTATTCTTCTTGTTCGACTTTGACCGTGATATCTTAGACGAGGCATTCTTCCAAGATTTGCACCGTTTGGCAACCGAAATGCGTAACTTCCCCGATTGTCGTTTTGAGATCTCGGGTTATACCGACTCACGTGGTTCGGATGCGTATAACGATAAGTTGTCGCAACGTCGTGCAGAAACGATTAAGCAATTGTTGATTGAGAAAGAAAACTTCGATCCAAATGCACTTGTGGCAGTGGGTTATGGCGAACGTCGCTTGCAAGTGCCCAATGCAGAGACCGAAGAAGAGCATGCACAAAACCGTCGTGTAGAGGTGCGTATTATTTTGGATGATAACCAAGATATCGAACAATTCGACGAAACAACCGATGCTGCAAAAGCTGCAAAAGCAGAAGATGCCGCCATCGATGCTCGTAACGAAGCTAAAAAGCAAGAATACCAAGATTACTTAGATAATTTGAACAATAAGAGAAAATAACAGACCATGAAAAAGATTATTTTATCAATAGCCGCCTTGGTGGTGAGTGCTACCATCGCTTTTGCACAAAACGACTTTGTGCTAACCGAGCAGTTATTCTCTCGTATTGCAGTCAACCCTGCCGGTACAGGTAACGATGAGAATGTAAACATCTTTTCGTTAAATCGTTTTCAATATGCAGGTGCGCAAGGTGCTCCATTCTCTACCTTGTTAAATGTGCATTCCTATTTTGATAAAGCAAACTCGGGTGTGGGTATTACTTTCTCGTACGACGGATCGGGTATTGCTTATCGTCAATTCCAAGCAAAAGCAGTCTATGCTTACCACCTAAACTTTGGAAAGCAAAACTTATTCTCTTTTGGTGTGGGCTTAGGTATCGCACACAAAAACTTTGACCCCGACCGTCATATTTTGGTTGACGAAGCAGAACGTGGCGAAGGTTTCCCCGATCAATATCAAAGTTTGACGATGTTTGATGCCAGCATCGGTATCGAATATTCTAATCCTTATATAATGGCAGGTTTCTCCATTAACCATATTCCGGGCTATTTTGTAAGCGAAGAAGAAATGAATAGTTTGACTATTATGCCCACCTATCACTTGTATGCACGTGGTATGATTCCATGTATGGATCAACTAAAAATATCACCCTCTGCAGGTTACTACTATACTGGTCAAACACACGTGGCTGATGTAAACGTTACTGCTTTCTTCTGCAATTACTTCTGGGCTGGTTTAGGCTACAGAACATTGGCTACCGCCTATTTGAATATTGGTTTTGAATGGGAATGGTTACGTATTGGTTATTCTTGCGATTTGAATGCAGGCGAGCTAAGCGAAGTGGCATGGACTTCGCACGAAGTGATGTTGTCGTTTAGCATTCCAACCAAGAAAAAAGCTTCTGAATGGGATGATTAATTATTATTTAAAGATTGTGTAAGTGTATGGGTAAAGTATTGATAATTGGTGCCGGAGGAGTAGGGACCGTTGTAGTGCACAAAGTAGCGCAGAATGCAGATGTGTTTACCGATATTATGTTGGCAAGCCGTACAAAATCTAAATGTGATGTAGTAGCTGCCGATGTTAAGAAACGCTATGGTGTAGAGATTAAAACGGCGCAAGTAGATGCTGATAATGTGAGTGAATTGGTGGCTTTGTTCAAGGAGTTCGGCCCTAAATTGGTGATCAATGTGGCGTTGCCGTACCAAGATTTAACCATTATGGATGCTTGTTTAGAGGCTGGTGTCAACTATTTGGATACCGCTAACTACGAGCCAAAAGATGAAGCAAAATTTGAGTACTCTTGGCAATGGGCATACCACGATCGCTTTAAAGCTGCCGGACTGACCGCAATTTTAGGTTGTGGCTTTGACCCGGGACAAACAGGTGTGTATACCGCCTATGCCGCTAAGCATCATTTTGACGAAATTCATTACTTGGATATTGTAGATTGCAATGCAGGCGATCACCATCATGCTTTTGCTACCAACTTTAACCCCGAAATCAACATTCGTGAAATTACCCAAAAAGGTCGTTACTACGAAAATGGCAAATGGGTAGAAACAGGTTCATTAGAGATTCACCAGCCCATTAACTATCCTGAAATTGGTCCGCGCGAATCGTACTTGTTGTACCATGAAGAGTTAGAATCGTTGGTTAAAAATTTCCCCACCATCAAACGTGCTCGTTTTTGGATGACCTTTGGTCAAGAATACTTGACCCACTTGCGTGTTATTCAGAATATTGGCATGGCACGCATTGACGAAATTGATTACAACGGACAAAAAATCGTTCCTATTCAATTCCTAAAAGCGGTGTTGCCTAATCCTCAAGATTTGGGCGAAAATTATACCGGATGGACATCTATTGGCTGTCGCATTAAGGGAATGAAAGACGGAAAAGTAAAAACATACTACATTTACAATAATTGCAGCCACAAAGCAGCCTACGAAGAAACCGGTATGCAAGGCGTTAGCTATACGACAGGTGTTCCTGCTATGACGGGTGCTTATATGTTTATGACCGGACAATGGAAAGGTGCGGGTGTTTTTAATGTAGAAGAGTTTGACCCTGATCCATTTATGAAGAAAGTGGCAGAAAGTGGTTTGCCATGGCACGAAGTAATTGATGGCGATTTAGAGTTGTGATAGATTATTCAAAAATACCATCTCCTTGTTACGTATTGGACGAAAAATTACTACGTAACAACTTAGAATTAATTAAATCTGTAAAGCAAAAAGCCGGGGTAGAAATTATCCTGGCTTTTAAAGCATTTGCCATGTGGTCGGCTTTTCCGATTGTGCGTGAGTATATTCCCTATTCTACAGCCAGTTCGCTTTGCGAGGCTCGCTTGGCGTTCGAAGAAATGGGTAGCAAAGCTCATACCTACGCCCCTGTGTATGCCGATGATGAGTTTGATGAAATTAAAGCTTGTAGTAGTCATATTACCTTTAATTCTATTTCTCATTTTAAACATTTTGCCGATAGAGTAGCAGGTGTTTCGTGCGGTTTGCGTGTTAATCCCGAATGCTCGGTGGTAGAAACCGATTTGTACAATCCATGTATGCCGGGTTCGCGTTTGGGGGTACGTGCAGAAGATTTATCTGAGTTGCCCGATGGTATTGAAGGCTTGCATTTTCATGCTTTGTGCGAATCGACTTCGTACGATTTGGAAAAATTATTAGCTGTTATCGAACAAAAATTTGGGCATCTGCTACCGCAAATCAAATGGTTAAACTGCGGTGGTGGACATTTGATGACCCGTGCTGATTATAATGTTGAACACTTAATAAGTGTATTGCAGTCGTTTAAAAGTCGTCATCCACATTTGCAATTGATTTTAGAGCCGGGCAGTGCATTTGCTTGGCGAACGGGTGTATTAGTTTCTAAGGTGTTGGATATTGTCGATAATGCAGGTGTAAAAACCGCCATGCTCAATGTTTCGTTTGCTTGCCATATGCCCGATTGCTTGGAAATGCCCTATAAACCTGCCATCGAAGGCGCATTAGAACCGGGAACTACACCTTATACGTATCGTATGGGTGGCAATAGTTGCTTGTCGGGCGATTTTTGTGGCGATTGGTCGTTTAAACAGCCTTTACAGATAGGAGATACCGTTGTTTTTGAGGATATGATTCATTATACCATGGTAAAAACGACCTTCTTTAACGGTGTTACACATCCTTCTATTGGGATTTGGAAAGCGGATAATACGTTTCAGTTGGTAAGAAAATTTGGCTACGAAGACTATAAAATGCGTAATTCGTAGTTTTTTAGCAAAAAAGGCTAAAAAAGTGCGGTAAAAATTTGCGAGATTCAAAAAAACGCTCTATCTTTGCATCGCAATTGAGAGATAAACGGTTGCACAATTGAAATAATGCGAAAATAGCTCAGTTGCCAAGAGCATAGAAACGGAGTGCTCTACCAACTGAATGAAGTTCGGTTGTATTTTGAAATAATGCGAAAATAGCTCAGTTGGTAGAGCACAACCTTGCCAAGGTTGGGGTCGCGGGTTCGAATCCCGTTTTTCGCTCAAAGGGTGACTCAAGTCACCCATTTTTTTTGAAAAAAAATCCTGCACAGGTGGTGAAATTGGTATACACGCTACTTTGAGGGGGTAGTGCCGGTTACGGCGTGGGAGTTCGAGTCTCCTCCTGTGCACAAGTAAAGCCTACGCATTGCGTAGGCTTTACTTGTGCTTATCCATATTTTATGGCTCCTACGGAGCCTTTACGTGCCATTCGGCACGGCACCCAGAAGGGTGCTTTCCTACGCATCTCGCGTAGGCTTTACTTGTGCTTATCCGTATTTTATGGCTCTTGCAGAGCCCAAAATTAGAACTACAATTCAAATACATCACTGGCACTGGTGCGTGGCAGTACGTGAAGTTGTGTGCCAAAATTTAGAATGCCCGAAAGGGCAGATTCCATCGTGTTTAAAATAGTTTCCGGACAGTTGTTTTCTTTGCTCATGTGGCAAAAGAAAATGTTTTCCCAATGCGTTTGGTAATGTTCTTGCAAGCATTTGGCGGTATTGTGGTTTGCCATGTGCCCGCAGTTGCTCAAAATGCGTTGCTTAAGATAGAGAGGGTATTTGCCATTAAGCAGCATTTCTTCGTCGTAATTCGCTTCGATGACAATGTTGGCTGCTTTTCGCATGTAGTAAGCCGCCCTGTCGTTGATGCAGCCCAAGTCGGTGGCAATAAACAAACTACTTTGTTTGCTTTGGATGTAATAGCCCACGCATTCGGGTGTGTCGTGCTCCACCAAAAATGCAGTGATGGTAAAAGGACCAATTGTAAATGACTCTTCGGTCGATATGATTCTTTTGCTTTGGTACAGTTTGGTAGTTACTTTGTAATTTTCGTTGATGCCATTTAAAATTCGTTGTGTACTGTAAATGGGAATGTTATATACCTCGCCAAGCGTTCCGACCGAGGCAATGTGGTCGTAGTGATTATGCGTAACCAAGATACCCCAGATGTGGCTCATGTCTTTATCCAACTCTTTGAGTCGTTTTTTGATGGTCTTTGGGCTGATGCCTGCATCGACCAAAATGACCTGATTATTTTCTTCGATATAATAACAATTGCCACTACTTCCACTGGCAAAACTGCAAAAAATCATGGTTTTTACTGATTGTCTGATATAAATTGCGCAAAGGTAATGAATGCTATTTGAATTATCTGACTTTTTATTACAAATTTATTACAAAAATAGCATCATTGTGCCGTAGAATGATTATCTTTGTATTTATCTATTGTAAAATTGAAATGACTTCTACTCCTAAAATACCTGTTGTGGCCATTTGCATCATGTTTGCTTTGTGCTTTATGATTGCTTTTGTAACCAATTTGGCAGGCTCTATGGGAGTTATTGTGCAAAGTCAATTTGACACGTCCAATGCGTTATCGCAGTTGGGGACGTTGGCTAATTTTATTGCTTATGCTTGTATGGGTATTCCCGGTGGATGGATATCGCAACGAAAAGGATATAAATTTACCATTTTGTTGGCCATCATTATTGGAATCGTGGGGGTAAGTATTCAATTTTTATCCGGTTATGTGGCGTCGTTCGTGGTTTATGTATTGGGTGCATTTATTGCTGGTTTCTCGGTATGTTTGCTAAATATTGTGGTGATGCCCATGTTAAATACATTGG
Organism: Paludibacteraceae bacterium; assembly: GCA_017508305.1. Lineage (GTDB taxonomy): Bacteria > Bacteroidota > Bacteroidia > Bacteroidales > Paludibacteraceae > Enterocola. The sequence continues at coordinate 7,016 of JAFVZF010000013.1, forward strand.
GCGGTGGCGGGAATAAGGGCAATCAAATGGTGCAATATGGCAATACGTTTAATTCGTTAGGAGGTACGTTGGCTCCGGTATTGTTAGGTTACTTGATGGGCGATGCAGTAGAGGTTACAACCGTTTCTGATGCTGTTCCGGCGATGATTATAGCCTTGTCTATCTTTGTAGTGGCGCTATTGGTCATTATTTTTTCAAAATTACCGGAACCCTATTTGCAACAACAAACGACCAATAGTCAATTGCCTAAGGATAAACATAGCCCGCTTTCGTTTGTGCATTTTATTTTGGGGGCAATAGCCGTGTTCTTTTATGTGGGTATTGAGGTGGGAATTCCTAATACTGCCAATTTGTATTTGTCCAATTTGCCAAGTGTTGGTCCTACGGTTGCTGGTGGACTGATAGGAGCTTATTGGTTTATGATGTTGATAGGACGATTGGTAGGAGGGTTGATTGGAGCAAAAGTGTCAAGCAAAATCATGCTAACGGTTGTTAGCTCATTGGCTATCGTTATGGTATTGTGTATGATGTTCTTGCCTGATACATTGGTGAAAATACCTTTTTTGGGCTTATTGCCACTTAATATGTTTTGTATGCTGGGATGCGGATTGGCTGCTTCGGTTATGTGGGGCAATATATTTAATCTCTCAACCGAGGGCTTGGGAAAATATACCCCTATGGCATCGGGTATCTTTATGACATTGGTATGTGGAGGAGGGTTGCTACCGTATTTGCAAAATGTATTGGCAGATATTCCAAGTATTGGGTATATCGGAAGCTATTTGCTTATTGTAGTAGCATTGGTGTACATTCTGTTGTATGCTATTGTTGGATCAAAAAATCGAAATACAGATATAATTGTTAGTTAACTTAAAAAACAAAATTATGGAAAAACCTTATGTAGTTGGCATTGATATAGGTGGCCAAACTGCCAAAATCGGATTAGTAGATGCACGTGGTAATGTATTGGTTCAAACGGTTATTAAAAGTAATGATACCGATAATTACGAAATTTTTATTGATAACTTGTGCGAAGCTGTCAAAAAAATGTTGGGTTCGGAATATTCTTTGGAACAAGTACGTGGTATTGGTATTGGTGCCCCCAATGGCAACTATTACAAAGGAACCATCGAAAATGCGGTCAATTTAACCTTTGGTGGTCCTCGTGTTATTCCTTTTGCCGAAACCATGAGTAAAAAAATAGGTTTGCCCGTTCGTCTTACCAATGATGCCAATGCAGCTGCAGTTGGCGAAATGACATACGGCGCTGCCCGTGGTATGAAAAACTTTATCATGATTACCTTAGGAACCGGTGTCGGTAGTGGAATTGTAGTAGGTGGTTATGTACTTTATGGCCACGATGGCTTTGCCGGAGAGTTAGGACATGTTACCATGGTACGTAAAAACGGACGCTTGTGTGGATGCGGTAAGACCGGTTGCTTGGAGGCGTATGCTTCGGCAACAGGCGTTGCACGTACCGCACGCGAATTGTTAGAAGCAACCGATCGCAAAAGCGTATTGCGCGATTTGCCAGCAGAAAGTATCACTTCGAAAGATGTATTTGAAGCTGCCATGCAAGGTGACGAATTGGCAAAAGAAATCTTTGCCTTTACCGGCAATATGTTGGGCGAAGCCTTGGCAGACTTTATCGCCTTTAGTTCTCCCGAAGCCATTGTGTTGTTTGGTGGCTTGACCCGCAGCGGCGATTTGATTATGAAACCTGTGGTAGAAAGCATGAACAATAATGTAATGCCCCAATGGCGTAATAAGATCAAAGTAGTCTTCTCGCAACTAAAAGAATCGGATGCAGCTATCCTTGGAGCAAGTGCACTTGCTTGGGAAGTAAAAGAAGATTAATTCCTTTAATTGATAGTTCTAATGCTATTGCATTGGAACTATTTTTTTACTAATAGTGATTCCCTAAAAGTTGTCTAACTTTTAGGGAATGCTGTCAATATAGTTTTTTTTGAGTTTTTCCTTATTTTTTGCGTATGAAAAGATTTTTACTTTTTGTTGTTATGCTAATAAGTACACTGAATATTATAGCTAACGAACCTATCGATAATACTATTCATGAAGTCACCTTTACAGTAAAGGTGCCAAATGCAACTCAAGAATGTTATGTGGCAGGTAGCCCAAAGTGGACACATTTCCCCATGGAAAAAGTGGATGGAGAGGAAAATTTATTTACGCTTACCACAACCAAGTTAGATGGCAACGAATGGTTATATTGTAGTGGTCCAGGGTGGGGGTATGTTGAAGTGACTGTGGATGGAAGTGAGATGGTGAATAGAACTGAATCTAATAATCCAGATGTTGTGGAAAAATGGAAACTTCTTTATGATCCAGATTCGCAACCAGTAGATGTAATGGTTTACTTTAAGAATACAGAGAATTGGGAAATAGTTAAAATAAAAGGCGATGTAAATCAAGGAGTCGTAATTGAGAATTTGAATGAAGAGATGGATGTAGTTGTTAGGGGAGGTGATTGGTATTCCTTTCCTATAAGTGGTTATAATGCAAACATTTACTTTGCAAATGGTGATACGATTCAGACAAAAGAAGAAATGATATCGCTATCTTCGCCTGCATTATACTATAAGTATGGTGAAGGATGGGTAGATGGTTTTGATGTAGAATCCTTGATTTTCTTCGATGAGACATCAATGTTGTACTATTGCATTACCTCGGATACAACTGTTGCAGTTATTCCTACACAAAACGAAGATGTCCCGTACAGTGGCGATATTGTTGTGCCAAATCAAATATACCGATATGGTAAACGTTATGACGTAACAGCTATTCATGATAACGCCTTTAGAACAAATAACAATACATATAGCATTACATTGCCAGAATCTTTGGTTTCAATAGGTAGGAATGTATTTCCTAATACTATTTCGTTCATCGAACTGCCAGGGAATGTAGCCGATATTTCAGAGTATGCATTTCAATGGGCAGATAATTTATCGGTTATAAATGTGAGTCTATTCAATGAGAATTATGCTTCGCATGATGGTGTTTTATATGATAAGTCGAAAGAGACATTGTTGTCTTGCCCACCAGCAAAGAGTTCTTCATATCAAATCCCCGAAGGAGTTAAAACCATCAAAGAGCGTGCATTCCATTCATGTTCATTGTGGCAAATTCATATTCCCAGTACCTTGACAACCATAGAAAAGAATGCTTTTGGAGGATGGATGAGAGATAGTTTAGAAATGATCTCGGTGTCAGAATCCAATTCGACCTATCTTGGATACGAAGGTGTTTTATATACCAAAGATTCTACGGAATTATTGTATTATCCATCAGCAAAGAGAGATACATCTCTTGTCTTACCGCTTGGTAACAAAGTAATTGCTAAAGGAGCTATAGATAATTCTTATATTAAGGAGATTACGTTATGCAAAACATTGACCTCTATTGAGAACTCCAATTATATGCCTAATGTAACAAAAATCATAGCTAATCCCGTACTACCACCCATGGTGAAAAATGTAACATTCCCATTCGAGGCAGAGTTGGTGGTAAATGGAAATATGGAACTGTATTTAAAAGATGAATATTGGAGTAACTTTTTGGATTTAAAACGTATTTATTTTAAAAATACAGCCGCATTCGATTCGGTATATGTTCATTATTGGGCTGAATATAAGTATTATTATAGTACAACTTATCCTGGAAAGAAGATGCAACCCGTAGAAGGGCAAGATGATTGGTATTATTGCGATATTCTACCACTTGCCGAAAATGTAATCTTTAGTGCGGGAGGCGTTACATACGAAAATCATGCTGATCGTACCAAAACGGCTGATATTGTATTAGATGATGCAAATCCTTATTTTATTTATAGTACAGGAAGTTGGGTAAGTAGTTTTGACCAAAAAGGTGATACTACTTTATCCTATCAGTTCAATGACGATGGCACAGCAACGCTTGTAGCCGATGCTGATTACAAATTTAGGGGTGAATTTAATATCCCTTCTATCATTACAAGAGACGGAAAAACTTATTCTGTAACTCAGATAGCAGCAGAAGCATTTAGTGGTACCTTTAGTACTGTGATAAGAATACCTCAAAGTATTAAGTCGGTGGGAAAAGATGCATTTAATTATGGTTATCCACATAAGCATCGTATTTATTACGAGGGTACAATAGCAGATTGGTGCGCTATCGAATTTGCTAATTTAAAATCTATACCACAGACAATAGAGCATTCTGAACTATGGATGGAAGGTAAATTATTGCAAGATTTGTACTTGCCATCAACTGTCAAATCGATAGGTAATTATGCGTTTGCAAACTATAATTTGCGTTCTGTTAATTTGTCGGGGCAACTGGAATCGATAGGAGAGAGTTCGTTTGAAGGCTGCACTAACTTGCGTACCGTCATTTTGGGCGAGAATATTACTTCTATGGGCTCTAAAGCATTTTATAATGCAAGTGGCGTTACAGAAGTGTATGCCAATATGCCAACTCCTCCTGTATTTAATCAATTCTTTGGAGGGGATGATGTAAACCTTTCGTTGATTAAATTGTATGTTCCCGAAAAATACGTGAGTGTTTATCGAGGCATGGACGGATGGAAAGAATTTGACATCGTTCCTGTTGTTGACGAAGAAATTACAGATGATCAAGTTCATATAAAACCCTCTATCAATAGTGTGGTTATTCAATGGCCTGCTGTGCAAGAGGCAGATACCTATACCATCAATATTTGGATTGATGTTGACCAAACCGAATTGATTTGTAGTTTAGTATTTAATAAATATGGTATGTTGGTGAATATTACTTTCGAAAGAAATGCTGTTGATGCAGATTTGAAAGGTTTCTCCCATATTATTACGGGCTTGGATGCTAATCAAACTTATTTCTATTCTGTCGAAACAAAAGACGTAGAGGAGAATATAATTGATACCCAAGTAGGTGATTTTGTCACTATTGATATACCAACATCCATCCAAGATGTAGCGGATAATATAACCTTAACTGCAAGTAATGGCAAAATTGATGCTAATGCTGATTTTACCATTTACAATGTCTTAGGTCAAGATGTTACATTGTGTAACGGTCGCTTAAAAGGTGTTTATATTGTTTTGATAAACAGTGAACTTTATAAAATTTTAGTTCCATAATTTTCAGCCGTATGGCTCGTTAATTAAAAACGGATAGTCACAAAAAAAGACTCACACTAGCACGGTTGTCCTGCCGCAGGCAAACGCCCTTCAGGGCGTCGAGCCTTATGGCTCGTTAATTAAAAACGGATAGTCACAAAAAAAGACTCACTAAAGTGAGTCTTTTTTTGTGACGCTGTGGGGAGTCGAACCCCAATCGAAAGAACCGGAATCTTTTATTCTATCCATTGAACTACAGCGCCTTTCCAAACGGTTGCGCAAAATTAGTATTTTTTTTCGGTAAATAGGTGGGCTTGTATGGTAGAAATCAATTTTTAAATGTTATTTTTGCACGATGTAAATAATGTAGCTATGTCTCAACTCATATTGCCTAAGAACTACCAATCGCCATTAGACTTGCGTCAAACAGAGTTGGCGATAAAATGCGTGAAAGATTTCTTTCAAAGTAATCTGTCTGCCGAGTTGCGTTTACGTCGGGTTACAGCTCCTTTGTTTGTATTAAAGGGAATGGGAATTAACGATGATTTAAACGGAATTGAACGCCCTGTTACTTTTCATATCAAAGATTTAAACGAAGCGCAGGCGGAGGTTGTTCATTCGTTGGCAAAGTGGAAACGCATTACTTTGGCGGATTATGGTATTGAAAAGGGCTATGGCTTGTATACCGATATGAATGCTATTCGCGCCGACGAGGAATTGGATAATATTCACTCGTTGTACGTAGATCAATGGGATTGGGAATTAGTAATTGACGAAAGCCAACGTACTATTTCGTTTTTGAAAGATGTAGTTCGTCGCTTGTATGCCGTTATGGTACGTACCGAATATGCTTTGTACGAAATGTTCCCCGCGATTACACCTATTCTTCCATCTGATATTTATTTTATCCATGCCGAAGAATTGTTGCAACGTTATCCCGATAAAACCGCTAAAGAACGCGAAAACTTAATTACCAAAGAACACGGTGCTGTGTTTATTATGGGTATTGGTGGAAAATTGTCCAATGGCGAAAAGCACGATGGTCGTGCTCCCGATTATGACGATTGGACAACCGATAACGAGGACGGTTACAAAGGTTTGAATGGCGACCTATTGGTGTGGGATGACTTGTTGGGAATGGCATTGGAATTATCTTCGATGGGGGTACGTGTAGATAAAAAAGCATTGGCACATCAGTTGGAGTTGACCAATCAGCAAGCTCGCATGCAATATTATTACCACAAGCGATTGGACGAAGGTTCGCTTCCGCTAACTTTGGGTGGTGGTATTGGTCAGTCGCGCTTGTGCATGTTTATGTTACGAAAAGCACACTTGGGTGAGATTCAAGCCAGTATTTGGCCCGAGGATATGCGCAAAAAATGCAAAGAAGCAGGTATTAACCTATTATAAAAAAATGAGGCTTAAAATAAGCCTCATTTTTTTTACCTTTAAAATAAACTTCTTATATCATTGACTTAATAATATCAATAATCTCTTGTCCAAGAGCATCTGCTTCTTGCATGGTAGATGCTTCTGAATAGATACGAATAATGGGTTCTGTATTAGATTTGCGCAAGTGCACCCATTTAGTGGGAAAATCTATTTTTACACCATCAATGTCGTTGATTTCTTCGCCGGCAAATTTGGCTTTTACGCGATCTAATAGCGCATCTACATCTATATCGGGTGTTAGATCGATGCGTTGTTTAGAAATAAAATAAGGAGGATAAGTGGCGCGTAACTCCGATACTTTCATCTTTTTATGTGCCAAATGGCTTAAGAACAAAGCAATGCCCACTAACGCATCGCGTCCATAGTGACTTTCTGGGTAGATCACTCCTCCGTTGCCTTCTCCTCCAATGACAGCACCTGTCTCTTTCATCTTGGTAACAACGTTTACTTCGCCTACAGCTGCTGCTTGGTAAGAACCACCATGCATGCGAGTAACATCGCGCAGTGCACGTGTCGAACTTAAATTAGATACCGTGTTACCGGGGGTATGTGATAGCACATAATCGGCTACGGTAACTAAGGTGTATTCCTCACCATACATATCGCCGTTCTCGCAGATCATCGCCAAACGATCTACATCAGGATCGACTACAAAGGCGACATCATGCTCACTATTGCGCATTAAGCTCATGATATGGTTTAGATTCTTTTCGAGCGGTTCGGGATTGTGTTGAAAATCGCCGGTAGGATCTCCGAATAAAACCGTGGTGTGTTTAACCCCCAATTGTTTGAGTAGTTTAGGCAGAATGATGCCTCCTACAGAATTGACACAATCCAATGCTACCTCAAAATTGGCTTTTCTGATAGCTTCTACATCTACCAATGGCAATGCTAAAACGGCATCGATGTGTTTTTGAGTGTAATCGATCTGTATCTCTTTGCCCAAATTATCAACATCAGCAAATGTGTAATCGTTATTTTCTGCTAAACGTAGCACTTCTTCGCCTTCTTCTTTGTTAAGAAATTCGCCTTTTTCGTTGAGTAATTTAAGGGCATTCCATTGTTTGGGGTTGTGGCTAGCAGTAAGAATAATCCCTCCGCATGCTCCCTCCATAGTAACCGCCAATTCGGTGGTTGGGGTAGAGGCTAACCCGATATTTACAACGTCAAATCCCATGCCCATTAGGGTGCCAACTACCAATTTTTCGACCATGGCACCCGACATGCGTGCATCTCTGCCCACCACTATCTTGTTGGAGTTGATGGTAGTAGTTTTACGAATAAGTGTTGCGTAGGCTGCTGTAAATTTTACAACATCCACAGGGCTTAAACCTTCGCTAACGCTACCGCCAATGGTGCCGCGAATGCCCGAAATTGATTTTATCAGTGTCATGGTCTATTATTGATTTCTTATGGTTGTTTCATCTACATCGATACGTAGGGTTACTACCGCTTCCATTTGCTCAGATATGCCCAATTTAGAGTCGATAATAAGTTCAAACTTGCTTCCTTGGTGAATGCATGCGACGGCATCTGTAAACGCAATGCCCACAGAAGGGTCGTTGCTTCCCGGCGTATATACGAAATTAAACCCATCGCGATAGATGTTGTGATCGTGGTTGTCAATTTGTAGATTGCCATCTAAGTCGTACGAACAGAAACGAAGAATTACTTCTTGTCCTTCTTTGGCTTGACGTTTAGTGGTGTCATCATCAATCAATCGAATGTATGCTCCACGATAGGTTTGAAAATACAAGTTCTCAGGCCAAGGGCATTTGTGGCTAAAACAGTAGGCAGAGTCGGTAGAAATTTCCAATGCATTTGCCTCCTTGTAGTTTTGCCATTTACGCTGTTCGGCTTTGCGTTTTTCTGCATACGAATCGTTTTTACACGATGCAAATAGCAGTGCTAACGCAGCAAACATCATTATGAGGTGTCGAATTATTTTCATAACAGGTATTATTGTTGAATAACTATACGGCATAATATCGGACAATATGAGCCGATGCAATTATCTTTTCCCCGAAGACCGTACGCCATACGTGATGGAAAAATAACATTCACTTCGCTTCCAATCGTTAAGGTAGGGAGTAGCAAATCAATGCCTTGTAACCATTGCCGTTTTCCAACAATGATTTTTTTCTCCCCATCGGTATCGGAGGAGTAGCAGATGCTACCATCCAAACGTTCGACAGAATACAGCATGGTAATAGGTTGCATGGGTTGGATAGCAGGACCATCGCCCTTTTTTATCACTTGTATCCACCAACCTTCATCGCAGGCGGCGTAAGTGGGATGATGCTGTATAAATTGGCTAATTTCGTTTGTTTCTGCCTGCAAACATGCCTTATTGTATTGCAATAAGTCTGTTTCTTGGCGGCTATTGTCACTGTTTTTGTTAGCAGGCACTTGCGGATTTTTCTCGGTGCAAGCTACGCACAGGCATGTAAGCAGTACTACAAGAAACAATCTCATACTATCGAATGTTGGCAATGCTCATAATATCGCCAAATACACCGGCAGCTGTCACGCTGGCTCCGGCACCGTATCCTTTGATAATCATTGGATCGTTAAAATATCGTTCGGTTTGAATGGTAACAATGTTGTTGCTGCCTTCCAAATCGTAGAAAGGATGGCTGCTGTCAACTGCTTGTAAACCAACTTCGCAATTGCCTTCTTTCATGGTAGCTACAAAACGATATTTTTTGTTTTCTTTTGCCAATTGTTGACGTTTTTCTTCAAATTCGGCATCCAACTGCGAAATATTCTTCCAAAAATCTTCCAACGATCCTTCAAAATATTTGTCGGGAACAAACAGATTCTTTTTCACATCGGCTTGCTCTACCTTGTAACCAGCTTCGCGTGCTAAAATAACCAATTTGCGAATAACGTCGGTTCCGCTAAGGTCGATACGTGGGTCGGGCTCTGCAAAACGAGCTTCTTTTGCCATCTGGATGCTTTTAGAGAAAGAAATATCAGCACTAATGGTGTTGAAAATATAGTTAAGTGTGCCCGATAGCACTGCTTCGATTTTTAGAATGCGGTCGCCACTGTTTATCAAACTGTTCATGGTGTTGATAATGGGCAATCCGGCACCTACGTTGGTTTCGAATAGGTATTTAATGCCTTTTTTGCGAGCTGTATTTTTTAATTCTTCGTACAACGGGTAAGGACCGGAAGCTGCAATTTTGTTAGCGGCTACTACCGATACATTGTGTTTCAATAAGTCTGAATACAAGGCGGCAATGGCTGCGCTTGCTGTACAATCCACAAAGACAGAGTTGAACAAGTTCATTTCGATAATCTTGTTTTTAATCTCGTCCGGGGTAGTGGGTTGGCCCTTCTCCTTAATGATTTGTTGGTAGTTGGCAAGATCGATACCTTCGGCATCAAAGACAGAACCGTTGATGTCGGTAATGCCTACCACGTTTAATTTGACACTGTTTTGTTTCATGATTTTTTCTTGTTGGTGGGCAATTTGCTCCAACAAACTACCACCCACAGTGCCGGTTCCAACAAGGAAAATATTGAGCGCTTGATAATCTGCTAAGAAGAACGAATCGTGTAGCACATTAAGGGCTTTGGTAAGGCTTTCTTTTTTGATAACGAACGATATGTTTGTTTCGCTTGCTCCTTGAGCGCACGCAATGATATTGATGCCGCTACGACCCAACGTATCAAATAGCTTGCCAGCTAAACCTGTATGTGCGCGCATGTTTTCGCCAACAATAGCAACGGTAGCTAAATCTTTCATCGGGGTAATAGAAGCAATGTCGCCACGCTCCAATTCGTTTTTGAAAGCAACATTTAGTGCTTTTACGGCAGCTTCGGCCTCCGTATTTTTGATGGCAAAAGTAGTGGAGTTCTCCGAGGATGCTTGCGAAATCAAGAAGACGCTGATGCCTTCGTCTGCCAATGCCTTAAAGGTACGCGAACTGATGCCTGATACACCCACCATTCCCATGCCTTGCAAGGTAATTAAACAAGTGTCGTTAATGGATGATATGCCTTTTATGGCTTTCCCTTCTGCACTGCGCAAATGTGAGATCTTTGTCCCTTTAAAAGTGGGATTGCATGTATTTTTTATCATGATAGGAATGTTTTTTTCGTATACAGGATAAATGGTGGGTGGATATATAACCTTGGCACCAAAATTGGATAGTTCAACGGCTTCGATGTACGAAAGTTCATCGATGGTGTATGCATTCTTTACCAATCGTGGATCGGCAGTCAAAAAACCATCTACATCGGTCCAAATTTCCAAAACAGAAGCCTCTAACGCTGCTGCTACAATAGCAGCGGTGTAGTCGGAACCGCCTCGTCCCAAATTGCTTATTTCTCCCGTTTTAGTATCGGTCGAAATAAAACCACCCATTACATTTACGTTGGTAAGCTTCTCCTTCTTTTCTTGAAGCAATGCATATGTAGTGGTTTGATCTAAAACATTTTTATGAATGCCTTGTTGGGTTTTAATCAAATCTAAACTGTTTAACCACTGTGCGTTTAAAACGGCAGCCATGATAATGGACGACATGCGTTCGCCATAGCTTACGACCAAATCCATATCTTTGGTCGATAGTGTTTCGATTCCTTCTATACTGGCTAAGATGGTGCGAATTTCACCTAATAGGGTGTCTACCTTTTCGGTAACGGTATCTTGCATCGCGGTAGGAACAACGCCCGCTATGATGTGGTGATGTATTTGGGCAATGGTGTCGAGTTGGGTGGTGTAGGTGGTGGCACCATTAACCGCTTGTTGGGTGGTGGCAATAAGCTTGTCGGTAATGCCTCCCACGGCTGATACAACCACTACGACAGGTTCAGAAACCGCCGCTACAATCTCTCTCACTTTTTGAATGTTTTCTACGGAACCTACGGATGTTCCGCCGAATTTCAATACTTTCATTGTCTTTTAATTAATTTAATCGAATGCACTATTGCAAAATGAGCACAATATTACGCATTTTTTATGGATTTTCGAAATATAAAAGAAAAAAAGATGTCTATGGGTTTATACACAACATTTTCAGGTGAATATAATTGTATTATCGACCGAAAATTGTATATTTGCATTTCGCAACTTAAAAAATACTGCAACCATGGAAGTAGAAACTACTTTGTCTATCGAACAGATTGTCGCACAATTGACAGAAGAAGTAAATGGCAACAATGCCCGCTTAGAAGTAACTCGTTTAAAAAATTTGTTCTATAAAGCCAAGGAACAAAAGGCAGAACAAGCTCGTTTGGAGTGGATCAATGCCGGTAATGAGGCGCAAGATTTTGTAATGAATTTGCCAGAAGAAGAAACCGTAAAATCGCTGTTGGAAACTTCAAAAAATAAGCGAGCTATCAATATCCAACAAAAAGAAGCTGAGCAAGAAAAAGCGTACGAACGCAAAAAAGATTTGTTAGAACAGCTTAAAAAGTTGGTAGAGCAAGCCGAAGAAAACGGTGTAGAACAACATTTTCCATTGGTTCGTCAGTTGCAACAAGCTTGGCGTGAGGCAGGCGAAGTGGCGCAAAGTAAATATGCGTCGTTGGTAAAATCCTACCAAACTTACAATGAGCAGTTTTACGATTTGGTCAAAATAAACAAAGAGTTGCGTGATTATGATTTTAAAAAGAATTTAGAAGCCAAGGAACGCTTGTGCGAGGCTGCTGAAAAATTGTTGGACGAGCCGCATTTGAATGTTGCATTTCAAAAATTGCAACTTTTGCATAATGAATGGCGCGAATTAGGACCGGTTATGCGCGAGCACCGCGAAACGCTGTGGAATCGTTTTAAAACCGCATCCGATTTGGTCAATAAAAAGCATGCCAACTTTTATCAAGAAAGAAAATCGCAGGAAAGTGAAAATTTAGCTAAAAAAGAAGCTCTTTGCGAGGCGATTGAGGCTATCGATTTGACGATTGCACGCTCATACAAACAATGGGACGAAGTAACCGAACAGGTGCTTAAATGGCAAGAAGAGTGGAAAAAGATTGGATTCGCACCTAAGAAAAATAATACGGCGATATACGAACGCTTTAGGAAAGCATGCGACGCATTGTTTGAAGCAAAAAGTACTTTTTACAAGCAAAACAAGGAATTGTTGTCGGCTAATTTGGCAAAAAAACGTGAGTTGTGCGCACGCGCAGAAGCATTAAAAGATAGTACCGATTGGCAAGCCACTACTCAAATAATGGTAGAGTTGCAAAAAGAGTGGAAAACCATAGGCGCTGTGCCGCATAAAGTTTCCGATGCTGTATGGAAACGATTTGTATCGGCTTGCGATGCTTTCTTCGAAGCGCGTAAAGCAGCTCTTAAGCAAGAAAAGGCAGACAAGAAGGCAGCCCAGAAGGAGGCAAAATCTTCTATGTCGTTGCGTAAAGAACACGATAAATTGATGCGTTCTTACGATAAGATTAAGCAAGAAATTGCCACGCGTGAGAATAATATTTCCTTTTTATCGAAAGGTTCAAAAAATTCCAATCCTTTGGTAGAGCAAATGCAACAAACCATTCAAAAATTGA
>JAFVZF010000140.1 GCA_017508305.1 Paludibacteraceae bacterium
TACGATGCTGCTGCCGCAATGGGCCGCAAGGCCTATCTTGGCGAGTTCGGTGTGATTGACGGAGCCGACGAGCCCTCGATGATACGCTGGTATCGTGATGTTGTAGCCATCTGCGAGAAGTACGATATAGGCTATACGACGTGGGATTATAAGGGCGGTTTCGGTATCCTGCGCGACAACGGCCAACCGTGGCAGGAGAAGATAGATGCCCTGTTGGGTAAGTAGAGAATCTTGTTATTAATAAATGTATTGGGGCTATGCAATGATAAAGTTGCATAGCCCCTTTTATGATGTTGGGTTGTTTCATTTTTATTTGCAATGTCTTGCTTGGGTGTTGTTCATTTCGGAAATTATTTTTAATTTTGTGATGTCGTGGGTGTTATAACCTCGGCGGACATATTGAAAGTGTTTTCGCAGTCCTACTATGAAAATGTGGAAGTTTTCAACGCAAGAGGACCAACGAACAGCACTCATTTCTTGTATATGTATGGGTACGTTGCCACATTCTGTGTCTATGCCTCACGCATTACAGGTGTGGGGCATTGTATCGTTTATTCTTGCATAGGTCTTTCCACAACCTTCATAGTGATAAACGGGAATCATCTCCACACTTTCTTTTTTTCTATACTAATCCACCGCACAGGAGATGCTACGGTAATTTATTTTTTACAATGAAAAAATTATTCTTTATGTTATCAATGTTTAGCGCATTGATAGTCGGGTGTAGCAAAGAGGATTTTGAGGACGTTGATTCTACAGGTTTACCAACCCCCAAGGCGAATGAAATTTATTACACAACTACAAATGGAAAATTTCTTGATTTAAGTAGCAAAAAGTGGTTTAATACAACCGTTACTTCTCATACGGTAAAAAATGATTCTATTTTCGTTTTGACGTTTATTAAAGATTTAGAAGAAATAGAAAGTGATATGTTTAATTTGTCAGAATCGAACAATCATTTTTGGCTTAAATCTATGCGTCTACCTGAAGGAATTAAATCTATAGGAAGTGGAGCATTTTGGCGTTGTGACAAATTGCAAAGTATTAACATTCCCAAGAGTGTTACCAAAATCGATTGGGGCGCTTTTTGTCGGCGGAAATATGAGCGTGTTATTCTTACAATCTATTGTGAGCCATTTAATCCTCCTACAATTGGGGAAATATTGGACGATACTTATAATGTTCGAATATTTGTACCTACTGCATCTGTTGAAACCTACAAGGCTGCAAAAGGATGGCGTGATTATGCTGATTGTATCGAAGGATACGATTTTTAATTAGCAATTAAACTACAAAACTTAATATTAATCCATTAAATTTTAGAATTATCTAAATAAATCGTTCATTTACCCAAACACAAACCACGGCAGTCACTTAATTGCGACTGCCGTGGTTTTATCATTTAGACAATTACTCTAAAATATCTTCTACAATCCGAATTCTGCCTTAATCTGCTCTACGGCATCCAAGCGTTCCCAGCCGAAGAACTCAATCTGGCGCTCTACCTCTACACCATTCTCAACGACCTTCACAGGCTTGGTATAAGGACGGTTACCGAAGTGGCCATACGATGCGGTAGCCTCGAAGATAGGATTCGTCAAACCAAAGCGCTTAACGATTGACGCGGGGCGCAAGTCGAACAACTTACCGATACGCTCGGCAATCTCTCCGTCGGTCATACCCTCCAACGCCGCAGGGCGCTTCGAGCCGTAGGTATTTACATATACAGACAAAGGCTCGGCGATACCGATAGCGTAACTCAACTGCACCAAA
>JAFVZF010000141.1 GCA_017508305.1 Paludibacteraceae bacterium
GGGCACACACGCGCCAGTGCCACCACCTTATCCCCCTCTGTAATCCATACATGAATAGCCTCTTTGTAGTCGCCATCCATATCTTGATATACGCAATCTTGCTCTACCACAAACACTTCGGTGCGCACCCTGAGTAGCTCGTAAAGCTCATCTACCGTGAGCTGTTTAAATGTTTTTATATGTAATGTTGTATTTTGCATAGTTTCTGCACTTTCCCAAAATAATCTTCTACCCCATTCCACACATAGTTTCGTACAATCCTGGCACAGAAGATGTGGCAAGTATTTGCATCACCGTAGCCACATCTATTATTGCATGCCCCACCATAATAGGCACAGGATTTCTCTTTTTATAATACACCCAACAAAGAATAAGGGTTAAAGGTAAAAAAGACAGAAATCTATACACAACATACCTTGCATCAAACAATACAGGAATAAAACTATGTTGCAACGCAAAAAATAGTGCTGGAACAACTATGGCCAAAAATTTATTCTTTATTTGATTTACACCACAACCCAAATACAAGCCATCTTCCGCAAAAGCTGTAGTAATAGGCAACACAAACACATTGGCAATAGCCAACCACAACGGGATAGGCGCAATCATCATCGGCGCAGCATACGGAATCACTCCATAACACACATACCCTGCCAAATACATGCCTATCATGCCCACTATTAAAATAACAACAGACATCACTATTACTTGCTTCGCAGTGGTTTTCCCTTTTTCGTAATTAATAAGTTCCCAATAATTACTTCCCTGTTTTCTTGCAACAAACACCAACAGCAAAATGGTTACAACATTAACAACACTTGCCACCACCGACCACCAATGGCTAATGGCATCCACCTGCTTATCAACCATCATTGCTCCCAGCACAAAAACAAGCAAGAAAACCACACACCTAAACGGCAACAAATAATAAAGTTTTTTCTCCATCGTAAATTTTAAAAATAATTATGCTCCGCAAACAAAAAGCAGACCCACCTAAGGCCTGCTTTTCGCTATTAAGAGTTAATGAATTATATCATCTCAATCACTGCATCAACGGCTTCGTCTATACCGTTAGGGTATTTACCGCCTGCCGATGCCATGAAAGGCTGGCCACCGCCACCACCTTGGATATATTTAGCAGCTTCGCGTACCATATTTCCAGCATGGAAACCAGCCTCAACCATGGGTTTGCTTAGGAACACCGTTAGGTTGGGTTTGCCTTCGTAAACATTACCTATTACCAACATAAATTTAACATCGGCAAATTTACCTTTAAACAAAGGAAGCAATGCTTTATGTGCGTCGGGATTTTCGTTGCTGGTTACACGAATTACTTTTACACCACGAATATCTTCTGCACGTTCTATTAAAGCATCGCGCATCTGTAGGGCACGTTGTTGGATGTAGTTTTCTACCTCTTTCTTAAGGTTTTGGTTGTCTGCAATGGTACGTTGAGCCGCCACCAAAAGGTCGGGAGCGTTGTTAAACATTTCTTTAAACGAAGTAATGGTATTTTGCATATCGTAAACCATTAAATCAGCTTGCTCTGCTGTAACAGCCTCGATACGACGAATACCTGCCGCAATGGAGCTTTCAGATACAATCTTGAATAGACCAATGTTACCCGTAGAAGAAGCATGGGTACCACCACAAAGTTCTACCGACTTGTCGTAGCAGATAACACGTACTTTGTCGCCATACTTTTCGCCAAATAGTGCCATAGCACCTAATTTTTTAGCATCTTCGATAGGCATTTCTCGGTGTTCTACCAACGAGATATTTTGACGAATTTTCTTATTTACGGCTTTTTCGACCGCTACAATTTCTTCGCGCGATAGTTTTTGGAAGTGCGAAAAGTCAAAACGTAACACCTTAGGCGACACAAAAGAACCTTTTTGCTCTACGTGTGTACCAAGTAAGTCTCTCAAAGCTTCGTGAAGCAAGTGAGTAGCGGTGTGGTTTGCTTCGCTTGCAGCTCTGTTTTCTTTATTAATCTTAGCCACAAAGGTAGCAGCAGGATTTTCTGGAAGTTCGTTTACAATATGAACAGGCAAGTTGTTTTCGCGTTTGGTATCGATAACAACAATTTTTTCGTTGGCATTTTCCAATACACCAGAGTCGCCTACCTGACCACCCATTTCTGCATAGAAAGGAGTAACAGAAAGCACCACTTGGAAGTAAGATTTATTCTTTTGCGTTACTTTTCTATAACGCAAAATTTGCGTTTCTGCCTCCGTTTTGTCGTAGCCCACAAACGTAGTATCGCCTTCTGCAAGCACCACCCAGTCGCCTGTTTCTACCGCAGCAGCATTACGTGCACGGTCTTTTTGTTTTTGCATTTCTACGTTAAAATCGTCATGATTAACCGTCAATCCGTTTTCTTTTAAGATCAATTCGGTTAAATCCAATGGGAAACCGTAGGTATCATAAAGAGTAAATGCATCTAC
>JAFVZF010000014.1 GCA_017508305.1 Paludibacteraceae bacterium
CAGGCATCTACAGCTACTACCGCTTTTTCGATGGCTTCGTACACACCGGTGTGACCCACCATATCACCGTTAGCATAGTTAACGACAATGAAATCAAATTTTTGTGTACCGATAGCTTCGACCAAAGCATCTTTTACCTCGTATGCACTCATTTCGGGTTTCAAGTCGTAGGTAGCTACTTTGGGAGAGTTGATAAGAATACGTTCTTCGCCATCGTAGGGAGTTTCTCTACCACCATTAAAGAAGAAAGTAACGTGTGCATACTTCTCGGTTTCGGCAATGTGCAATTGGGTCTTACCTTGATTAGAAAGGTATTCGCCCAAGGTGTTTTGCACATTTTCTTTATCAAACAAAATGTGTACCCCAGTAAACGACGCATCGTAAGGAGTCATGCAGTAGTATTGCAAATCTTTTATGGTACTCATACCTGCATCAGGCATGTCCTGCTGGGTCAAAACAATGGTCAATTCTTTAGCACGGTCATTGCGATAATTAAAGAAGATAACCACATCGCCTTCTTGGATGCGAGCATCCACTGCGCTGTTTTTAATCGGTTTGATAAACTCGTCAGTAACTCCCGCATCGTACGAATCCTGCACGGCTTGCACCATATCGGTTGCTTCTGCACCTATGCCCTTTACCAACAAATCGTAAGCCTCTTTTACACGCTCCCAACGTTTATCACGGTCCATGGCATAATAACGACCAATAATGGTGGCAATTTTACCTGCTGTTTTTTGGGTATGCGCATCCAATTGTTCGATAAAACCCTTGCCACTTTTAGGATCGGTATCACGACCATCCATAAAGCAGTGAATAAAGGGATTTTCGATGCCGTACGCTTGTGCAATTTCGCATAGTTTAAACAAGTGATCAAACGAACTGTGCACCCCACCGTTAGAAGTCAACCCCATGATGTGTACGTTTTTACCATGTTCTTTGGCATACGTAAAGGCGCTTACCACCTCTTTATTTTGCATAATAGAGTTATCTTGACACGCCTTGTTGATTTTTACCAAATCTTGGTACACCACACGACCGGCACCAATGTTTAAGTGACCTACTTCCGAGTTACCCATTTGTCCGTCGGGCAAACCTACATTTTCGCCGGATGCTTGCAATTGTGAGTTAGGATATGTGTTAATCAAATAATCCCAATAGGGAGTGGGTGTATTGTAAATAACGTCGGCTTTGCCCTTGTTGCCAATGCCCCATCCGTCAAGGATCATCAATAATGCTTTTTTTGCCATAATTCTATTGTATTAAATTTGCGACTACAAATTTACGAAAATAATTCGAATTACCCACCCAAAGCCACAGGCAATTTAATGTACCTATTTTCGCCCGATAGGGTTTGCCATTCGACTACTACAATGTATATACCAACAGCGCAAGGGTATCCTTCGTCATCCATCCCATCCCAATAAGTACTACCCGATGCAGCCAATAACGTATTGTTATACAATCGATAAACAGGGACACCTTGCACATTATACACCCACGCATTGGCGATGCTTCCCTCTTCTACTTGATGATACATCTGCAAATATTGTTCGCGTGGCGAAAACCAATTTTGTGAAAGCCAAAACGGCGCTTCGTCGTGTAAAACATCGGGGGTATCGGGCAGAATGCTTCCTTGTGAGTTTTCGCACCCCGGCGTTGCCATCACATCAGACGCAGCCGAAAACCAACTATTACCATCAAATGGCACCCTTTCTAACGAAAAACCCTCCGCATCATGCATCTGATTATGGTGCATAGCGTCGGCATAATGCAATGAATCGAGCAACATTGCATCGTACCATACATACACCCATCCCGAATCGTTGACAAAATTGGGCAACGAAGGTTCCTGCAAAAAGTGATCATAGCAAGCATTGGGATATTCCGCTTTTAAGACACTATCTGATGAGGTGATCGCCACATAAGTATTAGGGAACAACGAATAGGTTGGTAATTTTACTTGTTTCTTTCCGTTCGACAATCGGCAACGCCCTACATCGATAACTGTATCGGAGGCATTGTACAATTCTACAAAATCGACCCCGGTTGGGAAAGGGTCGTATAAAATTTCGGTAATGTACAGCCCATCTATCGGCACAGACTCCGCTATATCGCAAGTATCACCAACCACCGACAGGTTAGAAAAAGAAAAGGCTTTATTACGTGTCTTGGTATATTTACACCACACGCCCCATGCCCTGCTTCGCAAATAGGTTGCATCTACCGCCGTATCGGTAGCGAGCCACACTCCATCGTCCAATGCGTACTGCAATTGCCACTGCTTTTGCCATGAACGATGCACACGCACATGTACCAAAAGCGGAGCGTACTCCAAAATATAGTCGGGTGCTGTCAACAACAAACTGACTTTATCTCCATCCTGCCTGTACAATGACACCGTCCTTTTTATACCACCTACCTGCACAAAATACCCCTCTACGGGTGCTTTAAGACAAGTTGTATCTGCCATTAAATAAATACGTGCCAAATTAGACGAACTGGGGACATACTGTAAACAAACCGTAACATTCCACCAAGCATTTACCGCCACATCGGTGGTTGTAGAAAGATAGGCTGTATCGCCCATAGCAGGGGCATCGAGCGTTAAAATATCGTCAAGATACATAAATTTGGAAACATCGCCTTGCCACGCAAGCAAAGCCATTGGCTGCAGCAATAGCCAAAGAAATAGCATTTTCTTCATAAAAAAAGTATTAGATAACGAATTAAAATTGTAATTTTGCAAAACTTTTGTCAGAGGCAGTCTTACAAAAGCAAAGATAAGTAAATCAATAGAATATAAACAATAAAAACACAAAAAAATGAATGTAGCCATTGTTGGAGCCAGCGGTGCCGTTGGACAAGAATTTTTAAGGGTATTGGCAGAACGTAATTTTCCCATTACCAACTTGTATTTATTTGGTTCTGCACGCAGTGCGGGTACCTCTTACGAGTTTAAAGGTAAAACCTATACCGTAAAAGAATTAAAACACGGCGACGATTTTAAAGACATTGACATAGCCTTTACATCGGCTGGTGCAGGCATTTCGAAAGAATTTGAAAAAGACATTACCAAATTTGGTGCTGTGATGATTGACAACTCGAGCGCTTTCCGTATGGATAACGATGTACCGTTGGTTGTACCCGAAGTAAACGCTATTGATGCCAAAGATCGTCCACGTGGTGTTATTGCCAACCCCAACTGTACTACGATTCAAATGGTGGTTGCATTAAAAGCCATCGAAAACCTTTCGCACATTAAACGCGTACACGTTTCTACCTATCAAGCTGCCAGCGGCGCTGGTGCTGCTGCCATGGCAGAATTGGAGTTACAATACCGCCAAGTGTTGGCAAACGAAGAAGTTACCGTAAACAAATTTGCCTACCAATTGGCTTTCAACTTGATTCCTCAAATTGATGTATTTACCGATAATGGTTACACCAAAGAAGAAATGAAGATGTACAACGAAACCCGCAAAATTATGCACTCTGACATTGAAGTTAGTGCAACTTGCGTGCGCGTACCTTCGCTTCGTGCTCACTCGGAAGCAATTTGGGTAGAAACCGAACGCCCTATTAGCGTAGAAGAGGCAAAAGAAGCATTTGCTGCTGCCGATGGCGTTATCTTAGAAGATAATCCTGCCGAAAAGGTTTATCCCATGCCTCTATTCAAATCGGGCTTAGATCCCGTATACGTAGGTCGTATTCGCAAAGACTTGGCAAATCCTAATGGACTTACTTTCTGGTGCGTAGGCGACCAAATTAAAAAAGGTGCAGCCTTAAATGCTGTACAAATTGCAGAATATTTAATCAAAGAAGGTGATATTAGAAAATAACAAATCGGTTATTTTTTCAACACAATTAGCTTCCGATGTGAATGCCCTATTACAGGGCGTTTCGTCGGAACGATTGTTTATACTAACCGACACACAAACAAAACACCACTGCCTACCGTTGCTACAAAGCAATGGTGCACTGCGAAATGCCAAGGTGTATACCATGCCATGCGGCGATGAGCACAAGAACATCGAAACCGTTGTAAACATTTGGAAGTTTTTGGGCGAAAACGGAGGTACCCGCCATGCCATACTCATCAATTTGGGTGGTGGTGTGGTTACCGATTTGGGAGGTTTTGTTGCCAACACCTTTAAACGAGGTATTCGATTTATCAACATACCCACCACCCTACTTTCCATGGTCGATGCAGCTGTAGGCGGCAAAACAGGCATCAATTTTAACGGGCTAAAAAATGAAATTGGCGTAATACATCCCGCCCAAAATGTAGTTATATACCCCGATTTTTTACGTTCGTTAGATACGCAAAACATCCTATCAGGCTATGCTGAGATGCTCAAACACGGGCTCTTGTCTTCGCACGAAGAAATAAAAAAGCTGAATCGTTTTAACGCACTACTGCCCGACTATACACTACTTGCATCGCTCATCACCACATCGGTTGCCATAAAAGCCGATATAGTAGCCCAAGATCCTACCGAAAAAGGCATTCGTAAAGCACTCAACTTGGGACACACCATCGGTCATGCTTTTGAGAGCTACTCTCATGCCACCAACCGTCCTATTTTGCATGGCTATGCCGTTGCATGGGGATTGATTGGCGAATTATACCTATCGCACAAGTTACAAGGATTTCCACAAGATATTCTTATAGAAACGGTGCGTTTTATCAAAGAAAACTATGGCGTTTTTGCCATTTCGTGCGACGATTATCCTGCCCTGTACCAATACATGGCGCACGACAAAAAAAATACCACAGCAGGCGAAGTTAACTTTACGCTACTCAAGGATGTGGGCAACATTGTTCCCAACTGCATTGTCGAAAAAGAATGGATATTCCAAGCGCTCGACTTTTACCGAGATAGCGTGGGAATTTAGTTAGGAGTTAGGAATTAGGAGTTATAGGACTACGAACAAAAAAGGCATCCCGAACAAAAAAAAGGCATCCCGCATGGGATGCTTTTGTTTACCGTTACCGCAGGTAACAAACGCCCTTCTGGGCGTCGTGCCAAACGGCACGAAATAATTAACGAAAAGGACTACAAGAAAAGCATTCCAGTTGGAATGCTTTTCTTGTAGTCCCGCCGGGAATCGAACCCGGATCTAAAGTTTAGGAAACTCGTATTCTATCCATTGAACTACAGGACCTCATCTATAGGGAGTGCAAATTTACGATTTTACCTCCATATTGGCAATAGTCCTTATCGCAGATTCGTAGACAGAAAGCCAGTGCCGCCACTTTCCTGCATCAGACAGAATATCATTATGAAAGATACATACAAATTCGCCCCGAACCTGACGAATGGTATGCGCCAACTCAACCATACTCCGATAAACATCATCTCGCCTCACAGCCGTTTTACGCAACATATCATCGCTCAAAGCAACAGGATGAATCAATAGTTTGTAGTAGTCTTCCTTTTGCAAATCGTAATATTTATAGGGAGTACATGTTCCCGCTCTAAATCCTATCTGGTCTATATATGTCATGCTATAATCATCCTTAAACGATGCCTTTAGCAAATTTCGATACGACATCGGCATTCGAAAAGCCAAATGATGAAAACAATTCATCACAACCTGCGATTTGGTAATTTTGTGCAATTTTTTTCGTTCGGACTGCAACTGTGCAAGGCTATCTGCCGCATTCGGACTGCTATGCAGCTCGAACATGTAGTTGTGCAACAATAATTTTCGATAGGTACGACAAGTAGCATAAATAGGACGTGTCCACCAATCTTCAAACTGCACTCTTAGAAAAAATACCGGCAATAGATTATTACGATTATGCAGTTGCATCAGCGAAGAAAAATTGCAATAAGGATCGGCAGAAATATGCAACAACGTTTTTAGTTGCTGTTTTAATGATATCCATTTCCCTTTTACCAATTTATAAAGCAACTGCTTAATATTAAACAAAATCGGCTTGTTTTGATACTTAAACAAGCTATCAATAACCACGATAGGACGAAAACAGAACTGTCTGTTTTGGCTGGGCTGATACATTGGAAATTTGTTTTTCAACTCTTCTTCCAACTCCATTACCCATCTGTCAATAATTGGAGACTGCAAAAAACCTTCTTTGTACGCCAAACTGGCCGTAGCTTTAAAACGTCCCTGCTCATCAAATGCATCTTCAGGTGCAATATACTCCTCGTATCGGGTCAATAAATAAAAAGTAGCGGCAAACAAATCGAAAGGCAAATCACCACCGCTGGTTAGGAAGAATGTCTTTAAGCCCTTCCACTCACCCATTTCGATAGTTTGCGGCTTAACACCTTGCTTAAACAACAAGCCATGAGGTGGTATGCAGAATACCCCCTTAGGGCAGGAGCGCGAGGTGTATGCCACTACCACATTTTTAGTGGGATCGGGCAGCTTGCTCCAATCTTCTACCCACGAAATGGACTGATTTAATATCGCACCAAAAATATGCGAGCAAATATACTGAACACGTGGAGTAAATCTCTCTGTATAAAGATAAATCATAATTCTAACGTATTTTCGTCGGAGAAACTATAGTAATCATCTCCTGCGATAATAATATGGTCTAACACCTTTATATGCATTAGCCGCGCTGCCTCTATAATAGTACGGGTTAGCATTTTATCCTCCTTACTGGGTTGCAAGTTGCCCGAGGGATGATTATGACACAACACGATGCCCGATGCCAAATGCACCAAAGCATGCTTAAGCACCAAACGCGTATCGACCAACGTTTGATGCACCCCTCCTACCGCTATGCGGTATTTTGCCATTGGCTTATTGGAACGCGAAAGCAATAAAATCCAAAATTCTTCGTGAGGCAAATCAATTAGTAAGGGCCTAAACAATGCTGCCACATGCGCACTTGAAAGAATGGCATCGTCGTGCCGAGGCAATTCGTTGCTACGCCTGCGCCCTATCTCTAATGCAGCCGCAATGGCGACCGCCTTGGCATCGCCTATTCCTTTTACCAAAGTAGACAACTCTATGGGAGAGAGCTTGCCTAATTGCAAGAGGCTGTTATTACACATAGAGAGCAATTGGTTCGCCAAATCGAGTGCCGTGCATTGTTTTGTTCCTGTTGCAATTAGGATAGAGAGCAACTCTGCATTGGACAAATGACGCGCTCCCTTTTGCATCATTTTTTCGCGTGGTCTTGCATCTGCCGACCACGATTTAATACCAACATGAATGTTTTCTTGGTGAGACATGATTAAGAATTATAAGATGAACGAAAAGCGAAGATAATACAAATCCTCTAATTAGGCATAAAAAAAACCTCTCTTTTTACAGAGAGGTTAAATCTTAATGGTTGTTACTTAGGCCAATTTATTTACGTGAAGCGCCAATTTTGATTTCAAGTTGTTGGCTTTGTTTTTGTGAATCACGTTCTTTTTTGCTAGTTTATCTAACATGGCCGATACTACAGGTAGTAAAGCGGCGGCCTCTTCTTTTTTGTGCATCGCACGCAATTTGCGAACTGCGTTACGTGCCGTCTTGGCATAATACTTATTATGCAAACGACGTTTTTCAGTTTGTCTGATTCTCTTTTCAGACGATTTGTGGTTTGCCATTTTATGTTCTTTTTTAAATTTTGTAGCCCATAGCGGAATCGAACCGCTCTTTCAAGAATGAAAATCTTGCGTCCTAACCGATAGACGAATGGGCCATTATCGTTTTGGGATTGCAAATGTATGAACTATTTTTGAAACCACCAAATATTTTTTCTCTTTTCTTCACTTTTTACTAAAAAAAAGTGCAAAATGGCAAAAACAACATGGAAAAGATCCCTAATGCAAACCCTGCAAGCAATTGGGACGGTGTATGAGCCTCTAACTCGAGCCTCGCCCACATTACCCAACCGGAGCACAAAGTTAATAAAATTATCAATACCAACGGTATTTTATAGAATAAAAAACTTAAAAAAATTACAGCACCCAACAATCCGCCTATTCCAGTGGCATGCGCACTGATTTTCCAAAAGAAATTTATGCAGTAAACAACTGCCAAAGCAAAAAACGCCCCTAACCACAATTGGGTATAATACATCGGAAATCCGACATAAAAACTTAAACAAGCGACAACGGCATAAGCAGACAAGGTAAACAAGTATGCCCATTTTCTTTCGTGCCTGCTCGAGGCTTGCGAGGTAGTGATTATGTGTAACTTTCTTAGCAGCAAATACCACAGCAAAGGCAAAAGCACTGCCAACAAGAACGACAAACCTAAGACAACCGCCTTTACCAAAGGTGCATATCCATAAAAAAAGGAACTTACCCCCAACAACCCTATCCCGTAAGCCGGGATAAGAAGGGGTTGGAAAAGGTAAGTTGGAATATATGCCAATAATTTACGCATCACATCAAGCTATCAAATTCATGGTATCCGATGCTATCATAAATTCTTCGTCGGTAGGAATAACTACCACTTTCACCTTGGACTCAGGAGTTGTTATCAAAATTTCTTCTCCTTTGGTATTATTCGCTTGCTCGTTTAGCTCGATACCCATAAACGAAAGTTCGTTACAAATCTGAGCACGCAAGCCAATTTGGTTTTCACCAACACCGCCGGTAAACACAATCACATCTACACCTCCTAACGCAGCGGTATAGGCTCCAATGTATTTTTTGATTCTATACGCATACATTGACATAGCCAATACAGCTTTGGGGTCGCCCGCTTTATCGGCAGCTTCAATATCGCGCATATCCGAGGACAACCCGGAAACACCGGCTACGCCACTCTTTTTATTAAGGTAATCGGAAATACCCTTGGTATCAAAACCTTCTTTATCCATAATATAGGTAACAGCTCCCGCATCGATATCCCCCGAACGGGTTCCCATTAGCAATCCTTCTAAGGGAGTAAATCCCATAGAAGTATCCACCGACTTGCCGTCTTTAACGGCAGTAATAGAACCGCCATTACCAACGTGACAGGTAATCATTTTTAGTCCTTCTGCTTTAATGCCTAAAAACTCACAGGCTCTTTGCGATACATATCGATGGCTGGTACCATGAAATCCATAGCGACGAACACCGTATTTTTCGTAGGCTTCGTACGGAGTGCCATACATAAAGGCATACGCAGGCATGGTTTGATGAAACGCAGTATCAAAAACGGCAACCTGAGGAACAGAAGGCAAAATCGAAGCCATGGTTTCAATACCAATCAAGTTAGCCGGATTATGAAGTGGTGCCATATCGCTGCATTGTTTAATCGCATCAATAACCTCGTCGGTAATCACAACACTTGCATTGAATTTTTCGCCACCATGTACAACACGATGTCCCACAGCATTAATTTCGTTTAACGATTCGATAGCACCATATTCTTTACTGGTAAGTGTAGACAATATCAATTCGATAGCCGTTTGGTGCTCGGGAATTTCTTTTTCCACAACCACTTTTTGGCCATCGGGCAAGGTAAATTTAATAAACGCTCCCGATAATCCTACTTTTTCTACTCCACCTTGAGCAATAACGCTTTTTTGTTGCATGTCAAACAGCTTGTATTTGACCGACGAACTTCCACAATTTAAAACTAAAACCTTCATGATTAATGACGTGCTTGATCTGATGTAATAACAACCATTTTTACAATATCTTCGACAGTACAGCCACGCGACAGGTCATTGACCGGAGCTGCCATACCTTGCAAAATAGGGCCTAAAGCCACACCGTCCGACATGCGTTGCGTTAATTTATAGCCAATATTACCTGCATCCAAATTGGGGAAAATCAACACATTAGCAGTACCACGCAGTGGACTGTTGGGCGCTTTCTGAGCCGCTACCTTAGGTACAATCGCTGCATCCAATTGCAATTCGCCATCGATGGTTAATTCGGGATCCATTTCGTGTGCTAAACGAGTAGCCTCGATCATTTTATCTGCCGATTCGTTTTTAGCACTTCCGTGCGTAGAGAAACTCAACATGGCTACCCGAGGCATCATTTCTGCCAACCCTTTAGCGGTCTGAGCACTGGCAATGGCAATTTCGGCTAACTGTTTGGCATCTGGATTGGGCGTTACAGCGCAGTCTGCAAACAAAAGCATACCTTCATCGCCAAAATGCGTAGGCGTAATCATCAAAAAGGCACCGGAAACTACACTGATTCCTTTTTTCATTTTGATAATTTGCAAAGCAGGACGCAACACATTGCTGGTTGCATTCATTGCACCCGCAACCTCGCCATCCGCATCACCATTTTTAACCATCAAAGCAGCCAAATAAAGCGGATTTTTAACCAATTCGTCAGCTTGCTCCATGGTCATGCCTTTGTTTTTGCGCAATTCATACAGCAAATCAACATACACCTGACGTTTCGGATCGCTCGCTTCATCAAAAATAGTCGCTTTTTCGACAAACTCCAATCCCCACTCTGCTGCTTGCTGCAAAAGTGCTTGACGATTACCTAACAAAATTACATCTGCCAATCCATCTCTCAGAATAATATTGGCAGCTCGCATGGTTCTTTCTTCGAAAGACTCTGGCAAAATAATACGTTTTCTATTTGCTTTTGCCTTGGCAAATAATTTTTCTAAAATATCCATATATCGTATGTATTAAGTCACTTGTCGCTTGCCGTTTGTCAACTACACGTAGTGGGCAACAACTCGCAATGCGAGTTTGACTACAAAATTAGCGATTATAAATGAAAATAAGGATAGATTATTCTATTTTATTTCGAGGATGATACTTTAAGATGGTATCTCTGAGATAGGAAGTTTCGATATGGGTATAAATCTCGGTGGTTTGGATGCAACTATGCCCTAACATTTCTTGGATAACCCTTAAATTGGCGCCCCCCTCCAACAAGTGGGTAGCAAACGAATGACGAAGGGTATGCGGACTGATAACCACCTTAATACCCGCCTGCACAGCACATTGTTTGATAATGGCAAAAAACATTTGTCGGGTTAGTTGCCCCCCTCTCCTGTTTAAAAATAAAATATCGGCACTCTCTTTTTTGATAACGGGTAGCGCATACCTGTCTTGAAGGTAGTAACGAATATCTGACAGTGCCACATCTGATATTGGTACCAAACGCTGCTTACTGCCTTTCCCTTCTACTTTAATAAATTTTTCTTCAAAATAAATATCAGAAATCCTTAATCCTACCAATTCTGATACGCGCAGCCCACAACTATATGCCACCTCGATCATCGCCCGATTGCGATGCCCCTCCTGTTTACTTAGGTCTACAGCAGCTTTTAGGGCATCTACCTCTTGCAAGGACAATACAGCCGGCAGATGTTTTCCAATTTTAGGGACTTCGAGCAAGGTGGTAGGATTACAATCGATCATCTCCTCGCGTAACAAGTAAGCATAAAACGATTTAATGCTTGACATAATACGCGCTTGCGAGCGCGCTTGTATCCCCAATTCGGACAGCAACAGAAAAAAATCTTGCAATTGGCTAAACGTAATGGAACGATACGAGAGCTGTTTTTCTTGTGCATATTGCATCAACTTTTCCACATCGCTGCAGTACGCTTCGACGGTATTACCTGCGAGCGAACGTTCTAACAGCAAATAAGCATGGTATCGTTTCAATTCGGCATCCATTACCCACCAATGGCTTTTTGCTTATTCAAGACAGGATTGGCGTACATGGTATACATCATGTGACGCAAAAATGCGTCATCCCGATTGGGCAAATCAATTTTTTGCAATTGACTCTCTATATAGGCAATAAATTTGTTTTTTTCCTCGGTCGTATAATTATCGGCAAAAGCATCGCTTTCTGACAACAAATCGGCAGCCACATAGTTATTAGGGAACAGATAGTAGTTGGCATGAATCAGCTTATCGATGGCCGCGGCTGCCACATCGGCTTGCATAGCACGTGGCACATCGTCCCACTCCTTGGGCACTTCCAATTCGCCGGCAATCACAAAACGTACCCTACCCTTATAGCCCAAAATACCGGTTTGCATATTAAGCATATCGTCTGCCGGTTGTTTTTTATAGGCAGCATCGTCCCTTTTTTGCTGAAACTCTTTGGCTTTTAGGTAATCGCATGGATCGTACTCGTAGTTAATGGCAATAGGAGCAATGCGCAACGCACGCATTTTTTCGACAAAAGAGCCTTCGCCACTCATGCTCAACATTTTAATAATTGCAGGAGCTGTTTTATCGCTGGAATCCTTGGCCCTGCCTTCGCGCTGTGCTATCCAAATCGACTCTTTTACTTGCGTAAGCACATAACGCATATAGGACGACATGTGCTTAGAAATCATCAACTGTTCGCGCAATCCACCATCACGACGCACAATAAAGCTCTTATTTAGGCGTACTGCCCATTCTATCCACGGTGCAATTAACAGGTTATTGCCAATACCTATTTGGGTGGTATTAAAGCCATTGTGATGCAACAGCATATTTAAAAATGCCGGATCCAAAGTAATATCACGGTGGTTGGTCATGTGCAAATAGGCCTGCGATTGGCTGATTTTTTCAGCACCAAGCAACTGAATACCCGCACAAGTTTTTTGCGCCAAAGCATTGAGTATCGCTACTATGTAAAGTGTCTGAAAAGCATGTACATCTGTTACCTGAGCAGCCGCCTGTTGCATTTTTTTCCATGTATCGGCACCAAACAATGCCGTCAAAATATGCGAAACCTGTGGTTCACTGACAACTTTTGCCAGCTTTTCATTTACCTCGCTATCCACATAGCACCTAATATCGTCAAATTCTGCAGGATACTTCATGTTTTATGTATCATTGGTTGTATGCAAACAAAGATACATAAAATAAATGAGAAATAGGATATTTGTTTTTGAATAATCGTTGAGACGTTGAGGTGTTGAGTCGTTTAGGTGTTTAGGCGTTTAGTTGTTTTGTTATTTAGGCGACTTGTGACCTTTGACTAGCGACTGCTAGATTGTTTGCTGAGTGACGAATTGTAGTAACGAGCATCGCCCGTAACTTCTTTACCTGCCCAAGGGGGTATTTCAAAAGTTTCGTCTTCGCTTTGCAATTCAATTTCTGCCATCAGCAAGCCCTGATGAGCGCCCAAAAACTCGTCCACTTCCCAAATTTTGCCGCCCACCTCAACTTTATATCGTATTTTTTCGATAGGCGGATACAAACAAAGTTTCATCAACTGACGGGCATCCTCTAACGGTATTTCGTATTCAAATTCGGCACGCGAAATACCTTCTGTCTTGCCCTTTATGGTAAGATATGCCTTGTCTTCGGCAATACGCACCCTCAAGGTACAACCCTTCTCGGATAAGTAACCTTGCTGAAAGTAGCAACCCTTATCGGGTGCTTGCCATAGGGCTTTGTTTACTAAAAATTTACGTTCTATTTCTATCATGTTATAGCGGGCTGCGCCCTCTGGTGATGCAGTGATGCGGTGATTCGGTGATTTGGTGATTTGGTGAGGCGGTGATGCGACGGACGCACGACCGTGCGTCCCTACTCACTTAATCGCAACTTTCAACGCCTAAACGACTAAAGTTGCGGTTAAGCGAGAGCAGAACAAATTTATTTGTTATGCCGAGTGTGAGCAACTTCATGAGCGAAGCGAACTAAACGCCTAAACAATTATTCTATATTCTTGCGAAGTCGTTTTAAGTATGCCTGCAACTTTTCTGTGTCTTTAGAATCAATCAGCGCCAACAAATCTTTTAACTCCTTGCGGATATTTTCTACTTGACCAGATGTAAAAGGGTTGAACAATATCTCGGTCAATAAGTAATCATCTTCCGAAAATAACCCTCTTGCAATGGCCATGTGTTTTTTAAACGTGGTACCCGGAGCATCTTGGTGTTTCATAACCGCCGCAAACACCATGGTAGACACAAAAGGTATTGACAATGAATAGGCAATGGTCTCGTCGTGCTCAACGAAAGTATATTCAAATATATTAAGGTGCAAACTCTGGTACAAATCTTTAAAGAATACTTTGCCCATGTGGTCCGACTCGGATATAATAATGGCATTTTGTCGGCTCAAATCCTCTAAATTGGCAAAAGTAGGCCCAAACATGGGGTGAGTCGATACATAACGCATACCACAACCAGCATAAAACTCGGGCAGGCCTGTTTTTACCGATGCGATATCGGATATAATACACGATTGAGGCAAATAAGGAAGCACCGCTTTAAAAGCATCGATGGTATGATTCAGGGTTACACAGTTAATGAGCAACTCTGGTTCAAAAGCCTTTATCTCATCGTACGAGGTCATGCGATAGGTATTGAACACAAAGCGCAAATTTTTAGGATTAACATCAAAAAGTGCCACTTCGTGCTCCATGCACAATACATCGGTTAAAAAGGTGCCCATTTTACCGGCACCAAGAATTAAAATCTTCATTAGTTAGGGTTGGGGTTAGGAGTTAGGAGTTAGGAATTAGGGGTTAGGAATTAGGGGTTATGTAATTCATTTTAGAGGAGGGATTTTTAGCCTTGCGAAGCCAGAGCAACCGGAGTTTACTAAGCGTAATTCTGCGATTAAGCGAGAGGAGAATAAGTTTACTTATTATCCTGAGCGTGAGCAGAATCGCTGAAAGCAAATGAGGATTGCGAAGGCAAGCAAGGCGACAAAATCACCCTATAAAATGGATTACTTTATGATTTCCATTTGAATACGTACTGATTCTTCGTGCACCGCTTCCAAGTATTTGCGAATAAACTCGGCAGACATACCTAAACGTTCGCCCATAATGATGCGTTTTTGCATAATTTCATCGTAACGACCTGTTTGCAACACCTGTATGTTGTGTTCTTTTTTGTATTGACCAATTTCTTTGGAAATACGCATACGTTTTGCCAATAATTCCAACAACTCGTTGTCTGTACTGTCTATTTGCTTACGCAAGGTGCTCAAACTTTCTGTTTCGTGCTTCATATCGCGAATAATCAAGGTGTCGATAACATAATCCAAAATATCGGGAGTAAGCTGCTGTGCGGCATCGCTCCATGCCTTATCGGGATTACAGTGCGATTCTATCATCAACCCATCAAAACCCAAGTCCATGGCTTGTTGACAAAGAGGTGCGATTAACTCGCGTTTGCCGCCAATGTGCGAGGGGTCGCAGATAATGGGCAAGTTAGGATAACGACGGCGCAACTCAATGGGAATGTTCCACTGGGGCAAGTTACGATAGATCTTTTTATCGTATGTACTAAATCCACGATGAATAGCTCCTAACTTTCTAATTCCGGCATTGTAAAGGCGTTCCATAGCGCCTATCCATAGCTCGATATCGGGATTGACAGGGTTCTTTACCAATACCGGCACATCTACTCCCTGCAAGGCGTCGGCAATTTCTTGCATGGCGAATGGATTGGCAGAGGTACGTGCACCTATCCACAAAATATCGATACCATGTTTAAGGGCTTCTTCGATGTGTTTGGCTGTTGCCACCTCGGTGCCTACAAACATGCCTGTTTCTGCCTTAACACGTTGCAACCATGGCAATCCTTTTACTCCAACACCTTCAAAACCACCGGGTTTGGTACGAGGTTTCCAAATTCCCGCTCTAAAAACAGGCACACCATTCTTAGATAATTCTAAGGCAGTTGCCATTACTTGTTCTTCGGTTTCGGCACTACAAGGGCCTGCAATAATCAAAGGGCGTTCGGCATTCATGCCGGGTAGCCAAATGGGTTGTAAATCTTCCATATTGTTGATGTTTTTATCGCTCACTTTGTTCGCTCCGACAAATCGGCAAATCGACTAATCGGGAAACTGTGAATCGTATTTATGTAATGTTTAGGTGTTTAGTTGTTTAGTCGTTTAGTCGATTCAACGATTAAACAACAAGCGACAATTATTCGGGCTCAGCGACCGAAAGTCTAACTCGCTCAAGGGCTTCGGTTAGCATTTCTTCGGTGGCACACAAGGAGATACGTATGTATCGAGCACCATTGCTACCAAATATAAAGCCGGGGGTTATAAACACCCTTGCCTTGTGTAATATTGTTTCGGTTAGTTGCTCGACATCCGATAAGCTGTCTGGGATTTTTCCCCATACAAACATACCTACTTGCTCTTTGCTATAGGAGCATCCCAATGTATCCATAATTTTTTCTGCCACCGCTCGGCGTTTGCTGTATAGTTCGATATTCATGGATTCGTGCCAAGTATCTTCGTTCTGCAAAGCAGCAGTTGCAGCCAAC
>JAFVZF010000142.1 GCA_017508305.1 Paludibacteraceae bacterium
AAGTGGCACCCACATGGGGCAGGCTTGCCCACTGATAGCTATAGTGGGAAAGAGTTTTTTGATTTCCATGGGATACGATTCGGATTGAATGGTACCCTCTGTACCTAACAACCCTACATGTCCGCTTTTGGTAAGCGAACTTATCGCTTCTACTGTAGGTCTGATTACCCCTAAGACTCTTCTATTGGGGTATAGTAAAGGAAGATCTTTTTGTTGTATGGTGCGTAATGCTTTGGCAGAGGCAGTATTACATGCTAAAATAACCAAGGCACAGTCCATTTCAAATAGTTTTTTGACGCATTGCAGCGTATATTGATACACCACCTCAAACGAGCGGGTACCATAAGGGGTTCGGGCGTTGTCGCCCAAGTATACGTAGTCATACTCAGGTAACAATGCCCGAAACTGTTCTAAAATGGTTAGGCCTCCGTAGCCCGAATCAAAAACACCGATGCGCATTTTCAGAAGCCTTTATTTACGTGATTCTTATAAACCTAATGCTTTTCTTACCAAAGACGAAACATCAGTCGCTGCCGACGATTTATAGGCAATAATACCTGCAGTATTGTCAATAATATAGGTAAAGCCATTTTGTTCGCCTACTTGTTTAATGGCTTCGTCCAATTTGGTCATGATAGGAACCAACAACTCTTGTTGTTTCTTTTTTAGTGTTTCTTCGGCACTTTGCACAAAAGCCTGAATGTTACGTTGGTATTGGTTCAGTTCGTTTTCTTTGTATTGACGAATAGCAGCGTCCAATGTGTCGGCTTGTGCTTGGTATTCTTGAAATTTACGTTGCAATTCTTCTTCCAATTTTTTACCTTCTGTAATGTATTTCAGATTGGTATCTTCCAATTGTTTCATTGCAGTGGCATATTCCGGCATTACGGTGATAATTTCTTGCTTGTTGATGTAACCAATTTTTAGGTTTTGTGCAAAAAGTCCCAATGGCATAGCCATTAAAAGGGCAATTACTAATTTTTTCATACTGTATCTATTATCTTAATTTAATTATTTTGCGTATCCAAGTTTACTTAATACATCGTCGCTAATATCGACAGACGGATTGGCAAATAAAATGCTGGGGCTCGAAGCTCTGTCGTCTACACGCATGTATCCTTCTTTTTCAGAAATTTCTTTGATAGCGTTGTAAATCTCATCCTGAATGGGACGCATCAAACTTTCGCGTTTTTTGTATAGTTCACCATCGTTGCCAAAATATTTGCGTTTTAAATTTTTTGCATCTGTTTCTTTAGCAATGATTTCTTTTTCTTTTTCTTTCTTTTGCTCGTCGGTTAGAAATACCATTTCCGATTTGTAATTGTTCATTAAGTTTTCGGCTTCGGTATTAAGTGCGTCGATTTCTTTTTGCCATTTTTTAGAACTTTGCTCCAATTGTTGGGCTGCCGATTCGTAGGCAGGAATATTTTTTAGAATGTATTCCATGTCAACCAATGCCCATTTTTGAGCCATGGCTCCCATAGAGCAACATAGTAACGTAATGGCTAATAAACTTAATTTTTTCATATTACAATTATTTATGTGTTTTCAATCTTATAGACGCAAATATACAGAAAAAGTTTAGATGCAGTAGACAATTGGAGTTTTAATAATGCTTAAAAGGTTGCATTAGAACTCTTGTCCGATAACAAAGTGGAATTGACTGCCACTTACTTGTCCGTTTACTTTGTCAAAGCCGTACGCCCAGTCGACACCTAACAACCCGAACATGGGCATGTATACGCGCAAGCCGACCCCTGCCGAACGTTTTAAGTCAATGGGATTAAAATCTTGGTAATCGCGCCAACAGTTGCCTGCTTCGGCAAAGCCAAGCACCCATATCATGGTGGTCTCTTTCATCAAGATGGGGTACCTGAGTTCTATGCTAAAACGGGTGTAAATATTACCAGCCTGTCCACCGTCTTCGTATGTAGGAGTGAGCGAACCATTGCTATAACCACGTAGCGCCACTGTTTCTGTGGCGTAAGTACTGCTGTAACCACTCATACCGTCACCACCTACCCAGAACGTTTCAAAAGGTGAGCGTTTGTTGATGTTGTAGTAACCCAAGAAACCAAATTCGGCACGTCCCATAAGCACCAATTTGTTATCGCGTGTTAAGGGAACAAAGAAACGCGATTTGAACTTAATCTTATAGTATTCAATCCAACGGTATTTGGTCTGTTGATCGGCATTTTCGTAATCAATGCCATCCCACAGCGAATAGGGAGGGGTAATGGCTACCGATAGCGAAATATCACTGCCACGACTTGGGTATATAGGTTGATTAAGTGAGTTACGTGATAAAATTGCCGAAATATTAAAGTTGTTAGCGACTCCTGTTTCTAATGCAAAATAGTCCCAGTGGCTCAAATTGTAGTTGAGATAGGAGATTTGCCCATACAAGGTAAAGTAGTCGTCGGGCCAATTTAAACGTGTACCGATACCGGCGGTAATACCCAACGTTTTAATGTATTTGTCTGGGTCGTAGTCGTAGGAATACCACGAGTTATCCGAATAGTAGTATTGGCTGTATTGCGAACTATACGTACTACTAATCCCCGATTGAATAGAATAGTTGGCGGCAAAAGTAAATGTATTGGGACGTTTTCCCCCTAACCATGGTTCTGTAAAGGCTATACTGTAGGCCTGATAATACATACCATTGGTTTGCGCACTAATGGTTAGCGTCTGTCCGTCACCCTGTGGAAGCGGACGGTATTTTTTAAAATTAAATATATTTTTTAGGGAGAAATTGGTAAATTTTAGCTTAACAATACCCACAACACCCGTTTGTCCCCAACCGGCAGACAACTCAATCTGGTCATTACGTTTCGATTCAAGTACATAAGTTAAATCGACTGTGCCATTTTCGGGGTCTGGAACGGTTTTAATATCCATCTTTCCGGGTTCTGCCGAGAAGTGACCGGTCGCTGCTAACTCGCGCATGGAGCGCATGATGTCCGACTTGCTGAACAGATCGCCCGGTTTTGTACGTAACTCTCGACGAACCACATGTTCGTACAAGTATTCGCTACCCTCAATATTTACGCGGTTAATGGTTGCCTGTCGTCCCTCCATAATGCGAATTTCCATATCAATGGAGTCGCCACTGATATTGGTTTCAAAAGGTTGCATGTTAAAGAACAAGTAACCATTGTCCAAATAGAGGTTGCTAACGCAGTCTTCGTCTTCGTTGAGGCGTTGGTTGAGTTTCTTTTGGTTGTAAACATCCCCTTTCTTAATACCCAATACACGGCGTAAGTAGTCGGTAGAGTAGACGGTATTTCCTATCCAGTGGATATCCCTAAAGTAGTAGCGTTTGCCTTCGTCTATAGTAATGTAAACATTGACGTATTTTTTGCTGTTTTTTTCGCTACTATTATCTGCTACCACACTGTCTGCTGTAATCACTGCATCGCGATAACCCAACTCGTTGTATTTTTCGATGAGTAGGTTTTTGTCGTTTTTATACTCGGATGGTATAAACTTTTTGTTTCTAAAAATATTGAGAATGTTGGTTCTGTCATTGGTTTTTTTCATGGCACGATCCAACTTTTTGTCCGAAACTTCTTGGTTACCTGTAAAATAGATATGATTGACCTTGATTTTGTTGCCTTTGTCGATGTTAATGTCGACAATGGTTTCAGCTCCATCCTCTTCTCTGGGAACAACAGATACTTGGACGTAATAGTAGCCCTTTTCGAGGTAGTAGTCGGTAATGTTCTTTTTTGCCTTATCGATAAGGTAGGGAGTAATCTGCGAACCTTTACTTATGCCAATGCTTTTTTCTAATTCTTCTTTTTCTTTCTTTTTGGCTCCGGTAATATTAATTTCGCTAATCTTTGGACGTTGGTCTAAGTGTATGTTTAACCAGATATTGTTGCCTTGAATGCTGGCAATTTCTAAACGCACGTTGGAGAATAGGCCCTGTTTCCAAAATCGTTGTACTACAGAGCTGGTAACATCGCTGGGAATAAGAATCTTTTGCCCTACTTTTAGCCCGGAATACCCTATTAAAACATATTCGTCGTAATTGTTATTGCCAGAGATGCTAATGGCTGCCAAGGTATATTCTTTGGGACTGCCATAGTCAATTTCCGGAATTTCTTCGAGGCTATTGTAGACCAAACTATCATTGCTTGCTTGGAGAGAATCGTTGGTCATTTTAGGCATGGTTTGTCCTATCATTGGCAAACAACCAATAAGCAATGTCGTAATTAGGGCATAGAACTTGTTAGAGAACATACGGTTATTGGGTTACTTGTTCGCTTGTTTTTCCAAAACGACGTTCTCTCGATTGGTAGTTAACAATGGCTTGATACAGATCCTCTTTCTTAAAGTCTGGCCATAGCACATCTGTAAAGTACAATTCTGTATAGGCAATTTGCCAAAGCAAGAAGTTACTGATTCGGTATTCGCCGCTGGTTCGGATAAGTAGCTCAGGATCTGGTATCTGTTTGGTAGTTAGATAATTGCTAATGGTGTTTTCGTCAATTTCTTCGATGTGTAGCTTTTGATCGATGCTGTCTTGAACCATGTTCTTAACAGCCTCTGTTATTTCCCATCTCGATGAATAGCTTAAAGCCAAGACTAAACATAAACCGGTATTGTGTGCCGTTTGGTCAATACATTGCTGCAATCGTTTTGCCGTTTCTGCAGGCATGCGCGATGTGTCCCCAATGGTTATTAGCTTAACATTGTTTTTTGCAAGGGTAGGGGTTTCGTCTTCTATGGTTTTAACGAGCAGTGCCATTAGCGCACTTACTTCTTCTTTTGGTCTGTTCCAATTTTCGGTAGAAAACGCGTAGAGTGTCAAGAACTTCACACCAAGTTCGGCAGCTGCTTCTGTGGCTTCGCGTACAGAAGTAACACCATTTTGGTGTCCAAAAATACGTTGGTTCCCCAACTTTTTTGCCCATCTGCCATTGCCATCCATGATAATGGCAATGTGTTGCGGAAGGCGTGCTTTATCAATTTGTTCTTTGTAACTACTCATGATTATCGACAGAATTTATTGGTGTCAAATAAATTGAACGAAATGTATAGATTGGCGATGGAATAAAAGTCGGTGTCAAAAAATCCGACATGCTCCACTTGATAAGGGTTTTCTAAAACTTGGTTGTTGGCATTGGTTACATCAAAGTTATCAATAAACAACTTATGGATAGTCCACTCGATGCCCAATGTCCATCGTTTATTGATGCACCATTTGCCGCCTATGCCAAGAGGAATATTGCATTTGTACGCATTGTTACTTGCATAAAAGTCGCTGTAGGTGGTAAGCCCTATGCCCACTAAAATGTAGGGAGTCGCCTTGTACTTTGCTTTGTGATACTTTGATTCGCCTATGTCAAAAAAATTGAATTCGACGGTCGCTGTGGCATCCACAAATCCTCTCTCAAAGCTTGCATACGCTGGACCATTGGGAAATACGTAACCAAAATCGCGCGTGTCACCTTGTACGGTTGCGTATTTGACACTTGCTTTTATCGCCCATCGTGTGTCAATGTTGTAGCGATAAAACGCACCGGCAGACCAACCCGGCCTGTGGAATGGTGTACTAAGATTGGCATCTCCAAGATAAAACGCTGTTCCACCAGAAATACCTATCTCGTGATTGTAGGCAGCATGTGCCGCACTCTCTCCAAGAAGGATGCATAAGATGACAAGAAGTAGATTCTTGTACCATGTGTGTGAATGATTCATATAGCTTTGGTAGATAGCGTAAAATCGTGTATAGTTATTCCTCCTACAAATTAAACACGCAAAGATAGTAAATATCTTTATTTAAACCGAATAGATTAACAAATAATAGGATATTATCTGACGATGAAATAGCCCTATAAACAATAAAAGACTCCGATTGGAGCCTTTTATCGTTTGTATTGTCATTTGTGGTTTAGTATTCCCACAAATCTTGTTCGTAGTTAATAATAGACGTTTTAATGCGTTCTTGCTCTTTGTGCATTTCCTCTGCAGTTTTGTTATACTGCAAGATGTTGCGGTTCATGATACCTGATTCTTTGAAGATATAGCTACCAAAACGACGTTTGATAAACAAATCATCTACGGTTTCACGTGCACCATTGTTCTTGTCAGATATAAGTGCTTCTTGTTGAGCTAAGTAGGGGCGTAAATCGTCGTATGTAGCCCAGAATAGAGGACGCTTTTGAAGACCTAATTCGTAGTCTTCGCGGTACCAAATTGGGCATAGAGCAATTAAGCGAACACTGAATACCGAGTTGTGTTTGTCAAAATACCATACTTCTTTAGCATAGTACTGCAATATTTCACGATTAGGTATGTTACTTTCGTCAATTTCTGCACTCAATGTGTCGCCTGTGATAGAGTCGGTTTTAACGGTAAGCAAGATATCACAAGATTTGACAAAGTCATCAAAGTTGATACGATGTTCTTCTGTAAAGATTTCTTTGTTATCTTGGTATACGTATGCTCTTATTTTACCTTCTTCGAACAAGCGGAAGATAGTGGTAAACAGACTTTGACGGTTATCGCTTGCTTCTTCGGGAAAATACAAGGGATAGTTCATTTTTTCACGAAGATCAATAATACGATATACCACTTTTTGCCATATAACATCTTCTGCCCTTGGGTTGTTGTACTCAATTGGTTTTCTTTCTGCCAAGTCGATGCTGGTAGGAAGATTTGACATGGCTACATCGCCACTTTCGTCAAAAAACGAATTGTCGGTTTCTTGAGCATTTACCAACGCAGGTAGGATAAATAGTAGCCCGAAAGTTAGTATTCGAAAAATCGCTTTCATATTTTCTATTAATTTACAGTTACGTCAATTGCAGGTAGAACGCGTTCAATTCCGTCTTGGCCTACGGCTCTAATACGAGAAATGAAGAATTTCTTACCCTTGCTCATTTTACGCATAATGTCTTTTTGTTCCGATGTAAATGCGGCAGCGTTAGAGGTTTTTACAATAGAGTTACCCATTGAGTCAAAGAAAGTTAGGTCGTAACCAACCACGCGGTATTTTACATCCAAATCAGCATCATCTAATTCGGCTCTGATGCCTTTAGC
Source organism: Paludibacteraceae bacterium (assembly GCA_017508305.1). Lineage (GTDB taxonomy): Bacteria > Bacteroidota > Bacteroidia > Bacteroidales > Paludibacteraceae > Enterocola. The sequence goes on from JAFVZF010000142.1 coordinate 7,054, forward strand.
GCTCATAAGGTTTCCTTTCGAAATAGGACGACCTTGACCTTTGTATTTAGCCTCGCTGCCATCGCTGGTGTATGAAATGTAGGCAATAGGAGGAGGTAGTTGTTTTACGCGGAATGGTTTCTTGCCAATACTTTGAACTTTTCCGTCAGCCATTTTAGCGGAAACAGAGATGTTGCAATCTTGACCTACTTTACGCGGTTTAACCGACCAACCTTTTGCTGTGCGTTTCAAATCGGCGTTGCTTACACTTACTTGAATGTTTTGTGCAGGTACACCGGGTACAGATACGCTGATAGGGTTGTCAATACCGGCATAGAATACGTTCATCATGTCGGCAGAGATAATTGCTGTAGGTTCGCCTACGATGTAAGAGCTGCTAAATGGATAAGCTTGTACGCTACCATTTGCTCTTGGCAATTCGATTTTACCTTCGATATTGAAAGAACCAACTTTAGGACAAGCAACTTCGTAGTCAGAACTTTCAAGTACTTCGCCGTTTAAGGTAATTTTTGGACGTTGTGTCGAGTCGACAGCTGCCAAAATAATGCGTGCTTGGTAGGTACCACCGCGAGTAATGTACGACGAAACAGGAATTACTTCTGCTGTAATTTTGTTTACACGGAAGTCGCTGGCATCCACTGCATTTTTCAAGTGACCTACTACTTCAGATTCGGTATAGCGCAAATCTGTCTGGATTTTTGTAAGCAAGGTAATACATGCTGAAACAGGCATTGAAATAAAACGAGCTGTTTCCCACGATTGTGGATCACCGTTTACAATGCGGTCTTCTGTATTGTAAGTTTCTAAAACTGAAGCAATTTTAGCAGAGTCTCCTTCTAACAATTTAGCCATGTTTTGAGCGTATGTATTAAGGTTGCCTTTAAGGATAACACCTCTTTGCTCTTTTTGTGGTTTGGTAGAATCCAATGCAATTTGTGCACCTACGTCTGTATTGTCTTTATTTTGTAGGTTTTTGTAGTCGCCGGTTTCGCCGTCAGCTGCCTTTGCCATGTCTACTTTTAGTTGCTCAATTTCGTCGTATAGGGCTTGAGTTTGTTTTTTTACATCGTTGGCTTTGTCCAACCATTCGCCTACTTTTTGTGGGTTTTGTGCTTTTAAGTCTTCGAATTGGTTGTATAAAGCGCTGTTTTTCAACTCTGCACTATGTAAGGTTTTGTTAAGGCTGTCCTGTACAAGGGTGAAGCCGTTGAGTACATCGGTAGAAACGTTCAATGCAAGCATTGCCGTAAGTACGATGTACATCATACTGATCATCTTCTGCCTCGGTGTTTCCGGGCAATTTGCTGCACTCATATTGTTGTGTTAGTATTTACAATGAATAATTAAATTATACTCTCGCACCAAATGCGTTCAACATGTTTCCATAAACATTGTTCAAGCTGCTAACTTGTTGGGTAAGTTTGGTAGCTTGTTCTTTGAAGGCAGCAGTTTCAGTAGAAGCTGCATCCATAGCAGTTTGAATTTTCTTCAAGTTATCGTTAACGTCGTTTACGATGCCAGCTTGTTCGCTGATGGCTTTAACTTGCATTTCGTAGCTAGCGTTGATAGACGATAAGTTTTTGGTAATACCTTGCATTTCTTGCATGTAACCTTTTGCGTCATCGGCTACGTTAGCCATGCTTTCTGCTACAGTTTTGTAAGAAGCAAACAATGAGTCAGACGAAGTTTTCAAGGTAGCTTGAGTAGCTGCAAATGCACTAATTGCATCAGAAGCTGCGTTCATGTTGCGTGCATAGTTGCTAGAAGCAGAAACAGCAGCAGTAACATCTGCAATTTGTGATGCGGTTTCGCTCAATTTGCGGATACCTTCGTTCAATTTTTGGGCATCGCTTTCTGAAAGTTTGCCAGCTTGAGCAATATCTTCGATAGAGTTGCCGGATTTAGCAGCTGCGGGAGCAGCAGCACCCATTATAGGTCCACCTTCGCCACCTTCTAATTGAGGAAATACTAAATCCCAGTGGTATTCTTTGTGTGGATCTTCGAAAGCAGAAAGTGCAAACAAAAATGCCTCGGTTCCCATACCAATAGTTAGAACGACGCTAGCACCAGGAAGGTGAAGGATTTTAAATAATGCACCTACGATTACGACGGCTGCACCAAGACCATATGCGTCGCCAACAATTTTTTTCCCTTTAGGACTGCTTAAAAAACTTTCTTTTGCCATTTTTTTAGAAATTTGATTGTAAGATTAATATGTTAGTTTTCATAATTTGCGCCAATAATGCTACGTACGCAACGGAAACCAATGTACGAACGTGTTTCTGTTTGGTATTCGTAGGTGCGTGCACCGCATTGTAGGTAGTATCCTATGTCTTTCCATGAACCGCCACGAATTACTTTACGTTTCATGATTTCTGCATCATTTGATTTTGCGTTGTAGTTGTAGCTTGGGTTCAAGTCGTTTACAAAGCTATAGTTGGATTCATGGTAAGCAGAAGATGTCCATTCTGCCACATTACCCGACATATCGTATAGACCATAATCGTTGGGGGGGAACGAACCTACTTTGGCAGCAATCATGTAGCCATCAACAGTATAGTTACCGTGCATGGGTTTGAAGTTGCCAAGGAAACATCCTTTTGCAGTACGGATATAGGTTCCGCCCCATGGATACATGGATAGTTGGCGACCGCCGCGTGCTGCATATTCCCATTCAGATTCGGTCGGAAGACGATAATCTTGTACAATGTGTTGTTTGTTGCGAATTTGTGCGGCGTTGTAATATTGTGTACGCCAGTGACAGAATGCGCTGGCTTGTTCCCAACTTACGCCAACAACAGGATAGTCGCCGTAACCATCGTGATAGAAATACATCTTCATGTATGGTTCATTGTATGCGTAGGTAAAGTCGCGAATCCAACACAAAGTATCAGGATAAATGTTGATAATGCGAGATGAGATGAAGTCACGACGGCTACGTAGCTCTACAAACATGGTTTTGTTGACAATGTGCCCATTTTCGTCGATGTAAGAGGTGTCTTTTTTTACCATCACATCGGCACTGTCTTTGCCTTTGCCAAGCATGGATAGATCGCTCTCGTAACGACCTTTGTTAGGATTGTATTTGTTGCGTTTGAGTGCGGCTTGATTGTAGTCAATCCACAAATATTTGTAGTTAAGGATTTGACCGTTCAACTCCAAACCACTTTCCGAAATGGTTTCTTCGGGTGCATAGAACATAGAGTCTATTGCTTTAGCTTGTGCTTCAGTAGTAGGTTTTGTCCATGGAATTTCTTCGTCCCAATTGATTTTAGGACGTCTGGTCGTATTCTCGTCTTCGTTGGCATAGCCGGGACGATTGCTGGTTTTGTATAGGATAGCACCTTTTGCCGATTCTTCGCTGTCGCTTTCGTAGCCCAAATCTTTTTTGCGTTTGTCTACAAACGACGAAGTTTCCCAACCCGGATCTTCTTCTTCGGCTGTGATGATTTTTTCACGAGCGATGGAGTCGCGTACCCAGTATACAAATTGTTTGTACTCACGGTTCGTGATTTCTGTTTCGTCCATCCAAAAGGCGTCGATTGACACTACTTTCGATTGTGTAGAAGCAGCCCAAGATGCATCTTGGTCGTTAAGTCCCATGGTGAATGAGCCTTGTTTGATAAATACCATTCCATAGGGATTGGGCTCGCTCCACGAGGTTGTTTCTACGCCTACCAACTCTCCGCTACCGGAATTGCTGCAGCCGGCTAATACCAGCATTGCCAATAAAGGTAAAAGTAACTTTCTCATGTCTGTTTTAAGGTTGTACTTATAAGTATCTTATGCTTTTATATTTGTTTTTCTTTGAGATATCTATGTTGAAACTATACGAAATCGACACTTCGTGCGAACCTGCCGATTTAATTAAATTGGATGTTGCTAAATCGAAAGAGTAGGCAATGTTTAATCCATTGAGCACTCTAATGCCTGCCATGAATACCACAGCTCCGTCAATTCGATAACCAATACCGCCCCAATAGCGTTCGTTGTATTCTAAGTTAGCGTTCACAATGCCGCTCCACGATGCAAAGTCGGTATTTACGCATGCCGACATCTTCAACTTATATAACGGATTTGTAAAGGATATATTGTATCCTCCCAAAAAAAATAAATTTCTTGTCTTGTCAAACATGCTATTGGTACTGTTTGTGCTCAATTGGTATTGGGGGGCCAATATATTGAGCAGGGCAATACCTGCATACCATGTTTTGTTTCTGTATTGGATACCTACGCCTAGGTCCATTTTAAAGTCGTTGCCACTGGATTGGGCAATGGCTGGGTCGTCGCTAGAATGATAATCGCTTTCTACTTTGTGCAATCGATCGGTATCGTAGCTAACGGTGGTAAAATTGATACTAACACCGGCGCTTAAAAATCCATCTTGTATAGGAATGCGGTAGGCGTAATCAACGTTTATATCCTGAAAACGAAACAACCCTACTGTGTTGTCATAAAAATTAAGAGCGGCACCATGTTTGGTTTTTGCAATGGAAAAACCAATGTCTGCACCTACGTTGTATACAATCGGAGCTCCTTCAAAGCCGGCGTATTGCGAGCGAAATGACCCTCCTACATTTATCATGTCGTTGTATCCTACTGCTGCCGGATTGTATAAATTCATATTGTTCATGTATTGACTAAACAATATGCTTTGCTGTGCAATAACGGGCATTAGTAAAGAACAAAACGCTACAAAACCCACAAGAATCCTTTTCATGCTTTTTGTCTTTTTGGTGTATTCTTGCTCTTATGGAGGGCGTTCATATCATGCTATCTCTACAAAGATAGAAAAAAAATACTAAATAAACGAAATTTTAATATTCATCTTCGTTAAAGAAGAAATCTTCTTTACTGGGATAATCGGGCCAAATATCTTCGATAGTTTCGTAAACATCTCCCTCATCTTCAATCTCTTGTAAGTTTTCAATCACCTCTAAAGGGGCACCCGAACGAATGGCATAATCAATCAACTCGTCTTTTGTGGCAGGCCATGGAGCATCTTCTAATTTTGAAGCTAATTCTAAGGTCCAATACATTGTTATTTAGTTAGTTGTGTATTAAAACAAATTTTTTAGGTGCATAATTGCTCGCAAAGATAACGAAAAAAATTGGTATGGCAATATGCTGTGACTATTTTTGTTCGGGTTGTTCAAATTTTCTGCCGAGAACAAAGAAATAGTCCGAAAGTCGGTTGATGTAGATGGCAGCTTTGGCTTGATTGTCAAAAAGTGGCAGTCGATGAATGTTTCTTTCTGCTCTTCGGCAGATGCAGCGACATACATTACAAAGTGCATTGGTCGAAGAGGTGCCCGGGATAATAAAGCATTTGATGGGTGGTAGTTGGGCATTGATACTATCAATCTGTTCTTCGATGTTGTTGGTATGTGCTTCGTCAAAACGGTGTGCTTTATCCCATTCTTCGCTATCGTTGGCATATAGGGCGTTGATAAGGATTAAGGTCTCCTGAATTTGGGTAAGTTGCTGTGCGATACTATCGGTTGTAGATTGTTTGAGCAGTCCAATAAAACTACTCAACTCATCTAAGGTGCCGTACACTTCTAAATGGGTATCTGTCTTTGGAACACGCTTGCCGCCTATGAGTGCTGTTTGCCCTTGGTCTCCTGTTTTGGTGTATATCTTCATGGCATTATAATTTAATACGGAAAAATGCTTTGGGTAGTTCCGGATTAAAAAATAGAACTCCCATGTGGTATAAATCAATGCTGGTGGTAACTGTCGGATGTTGCCGTACAATATCCCATGCTTCTTCCATTCCTCTTGACCAATGTATGTCGTCAAATACAAAAATGCTGTTATTGTTTGCTTTATTGATGCATTGAGAAAAATAATGTAGTGTGGGTTCTTTTTGGTGGTTGGCATCAAAGAAAACAAAATCAACATCGGTTAGCTGGTTAAGTGTAGCTGGTAATGTTGAACGTAAGTCGCCTACATGTAGTTGAATGTTTGAACAGCGCGCCTGCTGAAAGTTAAGTGCGGCAATACGTGCTGTTTGTGGACAGCCTTCGAAGGTATGAATGCATGCATTTGTGTTTCCATTGGCGAGGTAGAGTGTGGTCGTGCCTAAGCAGGTGCCCAACTCGAGTATGGTGGAGGGGTGGTAGGCACGTACCATCCGAAATAGTAGCTGTGCTTGTCGGGTGGATTTTACACTTGTTTTGGCAATGTCGCTGATTGGACGCTTGCGCGAGTGCCCTGTTCCATAGTCGGTTACGAATATAGAAGACTTGTCGCTAAGTAAACTTTTGCGAATTTGCTCGATGGTGGAATAGATGTAGTAGGAATTTTTTTCGTTTTTGACATCAGTGATAAAAGAAAATACAAACGGCGAATGTACGCCATCACCTCTTTTGCTTTTTGCGCAAAAAAAGTGCTTAATATATGCTTTTATACGATGCCATGCGTTTTTCATTACAGCAGGTGACTTATTCTTTCAATCAGGTTTTGGCACAATGCCGATTTTTTTTGAATGTGTTCTTGAACCTCTTGTACAAAAGGATTACTTTCAAACTGACCACGAACATTCATAAAGTCTAAGCGTTTGATTTCGTCGTCTCCATCTGCACCAAAGCCTGTTTTGGAAATCAATGTAAATTCTTTTTTTGCATCTTCGTAGAGCATGTTATCTAAATCGACGACACTTTTTTTCCATGTCAAGGCTATGTCGATAATATCTTGTACGGTAAATTCGGTGTAAGGCTTATTGAGCGCTTCTTCAATCTTTTTTAATGCCCATGTCCACTCATAATTGTAGTAGTTCTCGTGCATCTCCTTAAAACGCAGATTGATCTCTGTTAAGGTGCTAATACTATGGTTGTCTATGTCATCAAGCAAACGCTCAATTTCGCTTTTAGGGGCAATCATGCCGGAAAGATCCACCCAATCGCCTAAACCGATTTGGGTGTCAGGGCATAGTTGTTGATGGATTTCTTCGATGGATTGGAACGGAGTTTTTTCCAATCGTTTTAAAATAGAATTGCCCAAGAATTTATTGATGGCCATTTGGTAATACTTGATGCCATTAAAGAGCGAAGAATGTTTGATAATGGTACTTTGATAAGTGTATGTTTCGGATGTTTCGCCCGATAATTCTTTGAGTGTTTCTAAGATACGAATGCCCGCATACATTTTCTGGATGGTGTAGGGACTGAGTAAATTGAAGTTGATTTGGTCTAACTTCTCAGGATCTTTTCTTCTGTCTCGTTTGGGCCATTTTTGGGCATCACGAATGGTTCCTACGCTGCGAAGATTAACGCCCGGAACAAGATGGGTGTCGTCGTTATTCTCGATAAGGTAAGAAAAGGGTAGATTGGAGGTGTCTGAGTGGTGGTGATGGCGACCCATCACCAACGAGAAAGCACCAATTTTGGCGGGCCATAGTATATAGGAGTCGCTGGTAGTTTTACTTCCTCTTTCTACCACACCTTGGTGAATGGGGCCTAATTTGTACATGTGGTTGCTTTGGTTGGAACCACTCCCTGCGTTGAGGAAGGAGAACATGCCGGCAATTAACAAGCTGGATTTGTGATGGGTAACAGTAAAAGGGCCCCCAAAAATGGCGCAAGCTTCTCCGTGAAACCCTTGGCAGTTGCTAAAGTAAACGGAGTCGTAAATGGAAAAGTGCTTGCCCAATTGTGTGCCTTGTCCGATGAAACAATTTTCAATGAGGGTGGCTTCTGTTATTTGCGAACCGGATGAAAGTATAAAGTTTTTTGCCATGACACCATTGCCGATGAAAACGGGATCGATGTTGTTGCTATTGATGCTACCGTTTTCTAAATAGTTGGCACTTTCAATACGTGTATTATCTCCAATAAATACGTTTTTGATATCTCCGCAGCTGGTGATGCTAACTTGTTTGCCAATGGTTCCTTGGTTAGAACGAACGGATGCTGTATATGCTTGAATGATGTTTTCGATGGTTTGGATGGTTTGATTGCGATGCCTATATAGCGTCATGATATAGGCCAATTGCGACGATAGCTTGTTGCAAATGGCAATGGCTCGACCTCCTGTTTCATTAAGGACAGATACTTTTATGCCATTGCCAAATGAACTTTCTTCTGTAGTGGCGATACATTCGGTATCTTCTATGTAACAATCGTCTCCAATCGTATAGTTGGCAATGTAACGATGAATGCGCGAGATGTAGACGTTATTGCCAATGGTGCAATTGTGGATACTTGAGTGGTATATACCGCTATGCCGAGGAATGCCACCTGCTAAAACATAGTTTTTTTCCATGATTCCCAAGTGTACCTTGCCTGAAAAATGAACGTGTTTGACGTAAGTGGTGGTAAAGTCGGGGTGCACCTGAATATTGCTCCAATCATCGCAGGTACAGTGCTGCTTCTCTAGCTGGGAAATTTCCTCTTTTGTTAGGCTTCTGTATGGCATAGTATTTGTTTTTTTAAGATTCTTCGTCGTATGTGTCGTACAAAAAATCGTTATATGGGAATCGAGTGGTATGAATTTCTTTGGCTCGTTGGTAAATAAGTTGCTTCAATTCTTCGATGTTTATTTTTTCTTTAGCGGATATAAAGATACAATTTTTGTTGAGTTTTGACATCCATGTTTGTTTTAATTCTTCGATAGAAATGTTTTCTGCGGTAGTGGGTGTCAAATCAAATTCCTCTTTAGGTTGATAGGAGAAAGCGTCAATCTTGTTGAAAACAACAATCATGGGTTTGTCTTGAGTGTCTATTTCGTGCAGTGTTCGCTCAACCACTTCCATTTGTTCTTCAAATTGGGGGTGTGATATATCTACAACATGCACCCAAATGTCGGCTTCTCTTACTTCGTCCAAGGTAGATTTGAAGGATTCTATCAACCCGTGAGGTAGTTTTCTAATAAAGCCAACAGTGTCGGTCATGAGAAAGGGCAAGTTTTCGACCACTACTTTGCGTACGGTGGTGTCGAGTGTTGCAAACAGCTTGTTTTCGGCAAAGACATCCGATTTGCTAATGAGGTTCATAAGCGTGGATTTACCTACGTTGGTGTAGCCTACCAATGCGATGCGTTCTAATTTGCCCCTGTTTTTGCGTTGGACCGTTTTTTGTTTGTCTATGCTGACAAGTTCTTCTTTAAGTAGTGAAATCCTGCGTAAAATGATACGGCGGTCGGTTTCTATTTGTGTTTCGCCGGGACCACGCATTCCAATCCCCCCTCTTTGACGCTCTAAGTGTGTCCACATGCGGGTTAGGCGTGGTAAAAGGTATTGAAGTTGCGCCAACTCTACCTGTGTTTTGGCATGTGCTGTCTGAGCGCGTTTGGCAAAAATATCCAATATAAGGCTGGTTCTGTCCAATACCTTTATTTGTAGCTCGTTTTCGATGTTTCTAAGTTGAGATGGCGATAGCTCATCGTCAAAAATAACTAAATTAACTTCGTGATTGGCTATGTATTCTTTGATTTCTTCCAACTTGCCACTGCCTACAAAGGTTTTAGAATTGGCGTAATCCAAGCGTTGAAAGAACTTTTTAACAACCGTAGCTCCCGCTGTGTCTGCCAAAAATTCCAACTCATTGATGTATTCAATGGCTTTGCGCTCATTTTGTTGTGGCGTAATTAAACCAACCAGAATGGCTTTTTCTAATGCTATGGGTTCTGATGTGTTGTTCATAGAATAAAAAAGCCTTCATTCGAAGGCTTTTTAAAGATGATATAGAAAATAGGCTTATAGTTTTATAGTTTGAAACGAATAGGTAAGGTGTATTTTACACGTACGTTTTTACCACCTTGACGTCCGGGAGTCCATGCTGGCATAGATTCGATAACTCGCTTGGCTTCTGCATCTAAGCTGGCTTCTACACCACGAACCACTTGTACGTCTACGATTTTACCATCACTATTTACCACAAATTGACAGATCACACGACCTTGAATGCCGTTTTCTTGAGCGATAAGTGGGTATTTAATGTTGCGAACCAAGAAACGGTTCATAGCATCTACTCCTCCGGGGAATTCGGGCATCTTTTCTACAATAACGTGGATGCGTTGTTCTTCTGGATCTTCTTCTGGAGGTGCAATAGGTGCTTGGATTTCAACACGTTTGTCTGCTTCGTCTTCAGAGTTGAATTCAATATCTTCGACCTCTGTTTCGTTGTCTTGGATATCAAGAATATCGCTAAGTACAGTTTCTTGTGGTTGTGGAGGGGGTGGTGGAGGAGGAGTTTCGTCTCTAAAGGTTACTTCAATCAATTCTTCGTCTTCTGCGATTGCTTCAATAAGCGCTTCCTCGTACACGGTAATGTCTTGTTCAGCCCATTCGAACGCAACGAATGTTAGGCCAAGAGCAACTACCAAGCCAATAAGGATGGAGGTTGTTTTTTTGTTCTCCAAATCGGCTTTCGGTGATTTTTTTACTTCCATGCTATATAGATTGATTTTTTGTCCGTCTGCAAATGTAGTATAATTTTTTTAGAATGAAAAGCAATAAAAGTACTTTTTTAGAAAAAATATTTGTCAAAACATTTTTAGGGAGCATTTTTGTGGGTTTTTAGTGAGCTTTGTTAAACTTGAAAAATATGCTGTTTGTTATGAGGAGAATTTGCGTAAAAATGTCTATATTTGAACGTTTTTTTGAAGAAGATAAAGATTGAAAAAGTTTTGCCTTGTTTTTTTTATAGGATGTATGTTTTTGGGGACGCGTGCGCAACAAATGGGTACGGCGGTGGCTACTTTTGTTGATTATCCTCCTTCTGCCCATGTGGCTGCTTTGGGTGGTCATTTGGTCTCTCATATGGGAACAGATCCTACTTTCTCTATACTCAATCCGGCCTCGTTGTCCGCTTCTACCGATAATTTGTTGTTTCTCAATTATTCGCTCTACATGGTAGGAACAGGGTATGGCTCGGCTATGTATGCCACTAAATTTACAGAAAAAGACATCTTCGCAGCATCTTTTCAGTTTGCGCAGTATGGGACTATGGATGGATACGATGAATGGGGTACGGCAACAGGAAAATTTTCTGCGCAAGATTTTGCCATAAATGCTACTTATGCAAGGGTGTTAAATCGTTATTTTACGGTTGGTGTGACGTTTAAACCCATTCTGTCCACTTACGAAACGTATACCTCTTTTTCGCTTGGTGCAGACATAGGATTGCAGTTTACGGATACTACTCATTTGGTATCGGCAGGTTTGTCGTTGCGTAATTTTGGAGGAAGAGTAGCCGGCCCGTCGGATGTGTACATGACGGGAACGTGGTTGCCTATTAATCTATCGGTAGGTGTGTCGAAACGTTTCTCTAAGGCGCCTTTTTGTTTGAATCTTACCTTTCAAAACTTGCAAAAGTGGGATTATGATGTAGCTACCAATACCGGAGAAATTAAACAAATAAGTGGTGGTGAAGCTTTTGCCCGCAAAATCATCTTAGGGGTGGATATTGTGCCCAAATCGGATAAGTTTTGGATAGCTTTGGCGTATAATTTTGATAGAGGATTTAGTTTGTCTAATCCCTATGTATTTTCGGTGGCGGGTTTGTCTGGTGGCTTCGGATTGAAAATTAAGATGGTACAGCTGGGGGCTGCGGTGGCTTTCTATCATACGGCTGCAGTGACTGCCCATTTTACGGTGGGTATCGATATAAATCAATGTATAAAAAAATAGTGATGAAACGCATTACAATAGCAATAGATGGTTTTTCTTCGTGTGGTAAAAGTACCATGGCTAAGCAATTGGCTGCTACGTTGGGGTATGTGTATATTGATACGGGTGCTATGTATAGAGCAGTTACCTTGTATGCGTACCAAGCGGGATTGATGGCGGATGGAAAGTTGAACGAAGAGGCATTGATTGGTATGTTGCCACAAATTGAGGTGGCATTTACAGGTGATGGAGGGGTTCTGCTTAACGGCAATCGGGTAGACGAGGCGATTCGTACTGTCGAGGTTTCCAATTGGGTAAGCAAAGTAAGTAGTCTTAAGCAGGTGCGCCAAAAAATGGTAGAATTGCAACGTGAGATGGGAAAAAATAAAGGAGTAGTGATGGATGGAAGAGATATAGGAACGGTTGTTTTTCCGGATGCAGAACTGAAAATTTTTGTCACTGCCGATCCAAAAGTACGTGCACAGCGTCGTTACGATGAGTGGACTGCCAAAGGAATGCATGTGGACTTTGATGAGGTGTTGCGCAATGTAATAGACAGGGATTATCAAGATCAGCATCGTGCTGAAAGTCCTCTGAGACAAGCTGATGATGCTATTGTACTGGATAATAGTTACATGAATAGAGAAGAACAGTTAAATTGGTTAGTGGCACAAGTAAAAAAAGTATGATGTATCCAACTATAGTAATTGATAGTGACTCGGGCTTTTGTTTTGGCGTGGTTAATGCGATAGACAAGGCAGAACAGGAGTTGGCAAAAGATAATCATTTGTATTGCTTGGGCGATATTGTTCATAATAGTGACGAGGTGGATCGCCTGGCAAAAGCAGGATTAGAGGTAATAGAACACCATGAATTAGCGGAGTTGAAAGATGTGAAACTGTTGTTTAGAGCACATGGAGAGCCTCCGGCTGTGTACAAGCAAGCGCAAGATAATGGCATTACGATTGTAGATGCCACTTGTCCGGTGGTATTGGCTTTGCAAAAGCGCATCAGAAAGGCTTATTCGGAATTTCCATTGGCACAGATTCTTATTTATGGAAAAAAAGGGCATGCAGAGGTCAATGGATTAGTAGGACAAACCGACGGAAAAGCCATCGTAGTGGAGAACGAAGAGGATGTAAAGGACGTGAATTTTGGCAGGCCCATTATTTTGTTTTCGCAAACTACCAAGTCGATAGATGGTTTTAATGCATTAGTCGATAAAATTAAAAGTCAAATAACAGTCGCAGAGAACTTTACGTACTATAATACCATTTGTAAGCAAGTGGCAAATAGAATGGCGAATATGCGTTCTTTTGCCAAAGAACATGCTCTGATCTTTTTTGTTAGTGATACCAAGAGCTCCAATGGCAAAGTGTTGTATCAAGAGTGCGTGCGGCAAAATCCGAAGGGTACTTATTTTGTGTCATCGCCCGATGATATAACAGTAGAGATGTATGCAGCCATAGCATCTTGTGCAAATGCGGCAAAATCGATTGGAATTTGTGGCGCAACATCGACACCCAAATGGCAAATGGAAGCCGTAAAGGAAAAAATTAAAGAAGTCGTAGATAAATATTTAAATAAAAATCATGTATCAGATTAAAACAGTTGCGGTGTTAACCTCAGGAGGTGATGCACCCGGAATGAATGCTGCTTTACGCGCAGTAACACGTGCTGCCATATACAATGGTATGCGTGTAATGGCTGTAATGAAGGGCTATAAAGGCTTGGTGACAAATGATATTGTGGAATTTAAAACACAAAACGTAAGCAATATCATTCACCATGGAGGTACTATTATTAAAACTGCTCGATGCAAAGAGTTTACTACTCCGGAGGGTCGTCAGATGGCGTACGATAACCTAAAACGCCATAATGTAGATGCGTTGGTGGTGTTGGGTGGCGATGGTACTTTTACCGGTGCCAAGATTTTTGCCCAAGAGTTTAATTTTCCGGTAGTAGGTGTGCCTTGTACTATCGATAACGATTTGTACGGAACAGACTATACCATTGGTTATGATACCGCATTGAATACTGTGATAGAGGCGGTCGATAAAATTAGGGATACGGCTTCTTCGCACGAACGTTTGTTTTTTGTCGAAGTAATGGGGCGTGATGCCGGTTTCTTGGCGTTAAATGCAGCCATTGCATCGGGAGCAGAAGCTGCAGTTATCCCGGAGGTGCGTTTAAAGGACGATATGTTGGCAGAGGTTATCCAAAATGGTTTTAGAAAAACCAAAAATAGTAGTATCGTATTGGTGGCAGAGAGTGAAGTAACCGGTGGAGCCGAAGGTGTCGCTGCACGTGTAAAAGCAGAACATCCAGAGTACGATGCTCGAGTAGTAGTGCTGGGTCACATACAACGTGGGGGGTCTCCTTCTGCGCAAGACCGTATCTTGGCAAGTAGAATGGGTGCAGCTGCCATTGATGCTTTGTTGGAAGAACAACGTAACCTTATGGTGGGAGTTGTGAACGATGAAATTGTCTATGTGCCATTTAGCAAGGCTATCAAAGACGATAAGCCTATTAACATGAAATTGATCGCTACCTTAAGAGCTCTTTCGATATAAAAGAATCTGTTATACATATTAAGGGAGCCCGTGTAAATAACCTTAAAAATATAGAGGTTAAGATACCGCATGGCAAATTGGTGGTAATTACGGGCGTATCCGGGTCAGGAAAATCTTCCTTGGCCTTTGATACATTGTATGCAGAGGGACAACGAAGGTATGTAGAGAGTTTGTCGGCGTATGCAAGGCAGTTTTTGGGTAGAATGGCAAAACCAGATGTCGATTTTATCAAGGGCTTGCCACCTGCTATCGCAGTGGAGCAAAAAGTAAAGACGCGAAATAGCCGATCGACGGTAGGAACATCGACCGAGATATACGATTATCTGAGAAAACTTTATGCGCGCATTGGAAAGACCTTGTCGCCTATTTCTGGGCAAGAGGTAAAGAAACATCAAGTGGCTGATGTGCTGCATTTTGTAGAAGAACAAGAACCCGGGACTGCTTTTTTGTTGTTGGCACCCTTGGTGCCGGATGTTACGCAAACGGCCGAACAGCAGTTGGATGCTTTGATACGTCAGGGATTGAATCGTTTGTTGGTAAACGATGAAATACAACGTATTGATGCTTGCGACAAGCATCTTATCCCGCAGGATAGTTTTATTGTGATCGATCGTTTTGTTGCAGATACCGATCAAGGTTTACTCAATCGATTGGCAGATTCCGTGGAGACAGCCTTTTATGAAGGGCATGGGGTCGCTTATTTGGCGCAGTTGGATGCGGATAGAAACGTAGTGAATAAATTTGAGTTCTCGCGCGCCTTTAAAGCAGATGGAATGCTCTTTGAAGAACCCACCGAACAGCTGTTTAGCTTTAATAGTCCGTTGGGGGCTTGCCCGCATTGTGAAGGGTTTGGATCGGTTATTGGCATTGACGAAAATTTGGTAATTCCCAACAAGTCCTTATCGTTATACGAGGGAGCGGTGGCTTGTTGGCGTGGAGAGAAGATGGGAGCGGATTTGCAGTCGCTTATTCGACATGCCGATAAATTTGGTTTCCCTATTCATCGTCCCTATTATCAGCTATCCGAAGAACAAAAACGCCTATTGTGGACGGGTAATGAGTATTTTGAGGGGTTGAATGCTTTTTTTGATTTTCTGCGTCAAAATCAGTATAAAATCCAGTACCGTGTGATGTTGAGCCGCTATCGTGGTAAGACCATATGCCCGATGTGTAATGGAACTCGTTTAAAGGTAGAGGCAACATATGTAATGGTGGGTGGGAAATCGATAGTAGACTTGGTGCAGATGTCGATTGCTGATTTGTACCATTTTTTTGATACGTTGGAGCTAACCCCTTACGAGCAAAAAGCTACCGAACGGCTGTTGCAAGAAATCAAAAAACGTATTCGCTGTTTGATGGATGTAGGCTTGGATTACCTAACGCTCAATAGAGCTTCTGCTACTTTATCGGGTGGTGAAAGTCAGCGTATCAATCTGGTGTCATCCATTGGAAGTAGTCTGGTTGGCTCGTTATATGTGTTGGATGAGCCCAGCATAGGGTTGCATCCCCGAAATACAGACTTGCTGATAAAGGTATTGCGTCAGTTGCAACAATTGGGCAATACGGTGGTGGTGGTAGAGCATGATATGACCATGATGCATGCCGCCGATTATTTGATTGATATAGGACCGGGCGCAGGTAGGTTGGGAGGCGAGGTGATATTGCAGGGAGCACCTCAAAAGTTATTACAAGATAAGAACTTGTATGATCGTTCGGCCACGTTGGGCTACTTGGCAGGGATAGAAAAACCTATTATTGTGGGTAGCTCGCGAAAATGGTCCAACTATATAGAGGTGGTAGGTGCAACCCATCATAATCTAAAGGATATATCGGTTAAATTTCCTTTGGGTGTAATAACGGTGGTGACAGGAGTGTCGGGGTCGGGTAAATCGACATTGGTAAAGGATGTGTTTTATACGGCGCTAAAAAGATACTATGGAGGCGCAGTAGAACAGGTGGGAAGTTATGCCAAATTGCAAGGTAGCTTGCACTTGGTTAGCGATATAGAGCTGGTTGATCAGAATCCTATAGGAAAATCGACCCGTTCTAATCCGGCTACTTACTTAAAAGCATTTGACGAAATACGCAGACTGTATGCCGATCAGCCTCTTGCTAAGCAAATGGGTTATACGGCAGCTTACTTTTCTTTTAATTCGCAAGGTGGAAGATGTGATGTTTGTCAGGGAGAAGGGGTTGTGACAGTTCCTATGCAATTTATGGCAGATGTGCAGTTGGTGTGTGAAGCATGTGGTGGGAAACGCTTTAAATCAGAGATATTAGAAGTTAAATACCGTGGTGCAGATGTGTTTGATGTATTGGAAATGACGGTTAATCAAGCCATTGAATTCTTTTCGGAGGATAGCTCGTCGCAGGCACAACTGATTGTAAAACGGTTATACCCTTTAAAGGAGGTAGGCTTGGGATATATCAAGTTAGGGCAGGCTTCTTCGACACTATCTGGCGGCGAAAGCCAGCGTGTTAAATTGGCTTCGTTTTTAAGTTCGGATATGCAAGGTAGCAAGGTGTTTGTTTTTGATGAACCGACTACCGGTTTGCATTTTTCTGATATACAGATACTAATGAAAGCTTTTCATAAGATCATAGAAAAAGGACATACGGTTATTATAATCGAACATAATGTGGATGTGATTAAACAGGCAGATTATGTAATCGATTTAGGTCCCGAAGGAGGGGATAAAGGAGGTTTCTTGGTGTATGCAGGAGATTTAGAAGGGCTGAAACAGTGCAAAGACTCCTATACGGCAAAATACCTTTTGGACTAATCGTTTTAGTAGCATTACCTAATAAAAGAGGCTCACCATCGGGTGAGCCTCTTGTTTGTTATTCTTATGATAAGAATTACAATTGAGGACCTGCAGCAACCAATGCTTTGCCAGCTTCGTTGCCTTCGTATTTGGCGAAGTTCTTGATAAAGCGAGCAGCCAAGTCTTTTGCTTTTTCTTCCCATTCGCAAGCGCAAGCGTAGGTGTCGCGAGGATCTAAAATCGCAGGGTTTACATTAGGAAGAGCGGTTGGTACTTCGAAATCGAACATAGGGATTTTTTTGGTTTCGGCCTTCAAGATAGAACCGTCCAAAATAGCGTCGATAATACCACGAGTATCAGGAATTGAGATACGTTTGCCGGTACCATTCCAGCCGGTGTTTACCAAGTAAGCTTTAGCACCCGATTGTTCCATTTTCTTAACCAATTCTTCGGCATATTTGGTAGGATGCAATTCCAAGAAAGCTTGACCAAAGCATGCAGAGAAAGTAGGAGTAGGTTCGGTAATACCACGTTCGGTACCAGCCAATTTAGCGGTGAAACCACTCAAGAAATAGTATTTAGTTTGCTCTGGAGTCAAGATAGACACAGGAGGCAATACACCAAATGCGTCAGCTGATAAGAAGATTACGTTCTTAGCAGCAGGAGCGGTAGAACCGGGTTGAATGTTGTTGATGTGTTCGATAGGATAAGAAACACGAGTGTTTTCTGTAACGCTCTTATCGTTGAAGTCGATGGTACCATCGGCAGCAACAGTTACGTTTTCTAACAAAGCGTTGCGTTTGATAGCACCATAGATGTCTGGTTCGCTTACTTTGTCCAAACCGATTACTTTTGCATAGCAACCACCTTCAAAGTTGAATACGCCATTGTCGTCCCAACCATGTTCGTCGTCACCAATTAAGCGACGTTTTGGATCGGTAGAAAGGGTAGTTTTGCCAGTACCAGACAAACCAAAGAAAATCGCGGTGTTTTCGCCGTTCATATCGCAGTTTGCAGAGCAGTGCATGGAAGCAATGCCTTTTAGAGGCAAGTAGTAGTTCATCATAGAGAACATACCTTTCTTCATTTCGCCGCCGTACCAAGTGTTGATGATAACTTGTTCGCGGCTGGTCAAGTTGAATACAACTGCAGTTTCGCTGTTCAATCCCAATTCTTTGTAGTTTTCTACTTTTGCTTTAGATGCGTTGTAAACGATGAAATCGGGTTCGAAGTTTGCTAATTCTTCTTCCGAAGGACGGATGAACATGTTTTTAACAAAGTGTGCTTGCCATGCTACTTCCATGATGAAGCGAACAGCCATGCGGGTATCTTTGTTAGCACCGCAGAATGCGTCAATGACGAACAATTTCTTGTTAGAAAGTTCGGCTTGAGCGATTTCTTTAAGTGCTTTCCATGCTTCGGGAGAAGCAGGTTTGTTATCGTTTTTATATTCGTCAGATGTCCACCATACGGTATCTTTCGATGTTTCATCCATTACAATGAATTTGTCTTTAGGAGAACGACCTGTGTAGATACCAGTCATTACGTTTACTGCGCCAAGTTCTGTTTCTTGACCAACTTCAAAACCTTCTAATCCGGCTTTGGTTTCTTCAGCAAACAATGCTTCGTACGAAGGATTGTGCACAATCTCAGTAGTTCCGGTAATACCGTACTTGCTTAAATCTAAATTTGCCATCTTTTAATGTTGTTAATGAATGTATAAAATTTTATAATCTCGCATTTAAAGGACTTGTAGGGTGTTATACCTTGTAATCCACCATGCAAATATAGCTATAAATATCCAAATTAGCAACTTAAACAGATGGCATCTGTCTTAAATTTTAATAATAATAGGCGATGCCGTACTTTTTTTGTATTTTTGCTTCTTCAAATCCGATTAAAATGAAACAACTTTGTATTAACTACAAAAAATGCGATAGCATAGAGGCGGATATTTGTTTGCCGGCTTCCAAAAGTATTGCTAATAGAGCTTTGGTGGTGGCGTCATTAGGAGGCTTTGTTGAATTGCTTGATAATCTATCGGACTGCGATGATACACATGCTGTTATCAATGCGTTGTCGTCTAAGACAACCACTCCGAATATAGGTGCTGCAGGTACGGCAATGCGGTTTTTAACAGCCTACTATGCGCAAAAAGCAGGAGAATGGCAGTTGAGTGGAAGTGAGCGCATGCACCAACGTCCTATTGGTATTTTAGTGGAAGCTTTGCGTTTATTGGGTGCGGATATTACCTATATGGGCAAAGAGGGTTTTCCTCCATTGTGTATCAATGGCAAACGCCTGCAAGGGGGTGAAATATCGTTAAGTGGAGGGGTTAGTAGTCAATATATCTCGGCATTGCTGATGATTGCTCCTTTGATGCAAAATGGTTTGGTATTGCATTTGACCGACAAGGTGGTAAGCATTCCCTATATACGAATGACCCTGTCCATGATGAACTATTTTGGGGTAGAATCGACGTTTGATGGTCGTACTATTCAAATTGCTCCTCAGCTATATCAACCTGCTCGGTTTGTGGTGGAAAACGATTGGTCGGCAGCCTCGTATTGGTATGCAGTGGTGGCTTTACACCCAAATGCTACCATTCGATTGTCCTACCTGCTCAAGGATAGCTGGCAGGGTGATGCCAAGGTAGCTTCTCTTTTTGAACCATTGGGGGTGAAAACAACTTTTAACGAAAAGGGCATAGAAATTCGAAGGGTTAGTGGCCCACAACTCTCGCACTATGATTGCGATTTGTCGGATCAACCTGACTTGGCGCAAACATTGGTAGTGGTATGCTTGCTATTGGGAGTACCATTTAAATTTTCCGGATTAAGCAATTTAAAAATAAAAGAAACCGATAGAATCGCTGCGCTCGTTACAGAATGTAGAAAAATGGGATTTGTGTTACAAGAAGAGGCAGAAGGTGTATTGGTATGGAAAGGCGAAAAAGTGTCGGCAGTGCAACCCATCTGTATTGATACGTACGAGGATCATCGCATGGCAATGGCTTTTGCGCCGGCGGCATTGGTGCTTGGTCGTATTTGCATCAATAATCCCATGGTGGTAACAAAGTCCTATCCACAATTTTGGGAAGAGTTCTCAAAAATCATTACCTTTGTCCAATAATTTACTAAATAAGAACATGAAAGATTTAAATACCTTGCGCGTTGCTGTGGCTTGCGATCATGCAGGTTACGAAATGAAAGAAGAGTTAAAGCAATATTTTGCCGATAAATTGTTTGAATTGAAGGATTTTGGTACCTTCTCAAGCGATAGTGTCGATTATCCGGATATGATACATCCGATGGCAAAAGAGGTAAACGATGGTAAATTTGATTTTGGTATTGCCATTTGTGGTAGCGGTAATGGTGTTAGTATGGTTGCCAATAAATACAAAAATGTGCGTGCCGCCTTGTGTTGGCAAGTGGAGTTGGCAAAGTTGGCTCGTCAACATAACGATGCTAATATCGTGTCTATTCCTGCCCGTTTTATCAGTCAGGTTACGGCAGAACTTATTATCGAAACATTTTTACAAACCGATTTTGAAGGGGGACGCCATTTGGCACGTGTAAGCAAAATTTCGGCTGTGCTTTAATGGGATTCAGGAAGATAGTTAGAAACATCTTTCCCATATTTTTTAAGCTCTCGAACAATACTTGATGATACCTCTTTAAGTGCAGGAGATGCGAGTAAAAAGATGGTTTCTATTCCAAAAAATGTGTAGTTTACTTTGGCGATTTCTTGTTCGTACGCCAAATCTGTTTCATTGCGAATGCCACGTATAATACACGTGGCATTTTGTTTTTTTATCAAGTCGGCAGTCAGTCCCTTGTATGCCATAACTGTAATGCGATGATCGTTGGCATATAAGTCTTTTATTGCTTGTATGTTCTCTGTCGATGTTTCTTCTTTTAAAGAATTTTCGCCGATGGCAATAATAAGGTGGTCAAAGAGCAGAAGTGCTCTTTTGACAATGTCTTCGTGTCCCTTGGTAAAAGGAGAAAAACTTCCCGGAAAGATAGCCGTCTTTGGCATTGACTTGCTTATTGTTTAATAAAATCAGCCTTGCGGATACGCCCTTTGTAGGGAATAATCTTGTTTTCTGTCGCATTGGGGCTAAAAAGGTAGATGTTTTTGTTGAATACAACTGCGCAACTGCCCTCTTCCCATGTGTAGGAGGATGGCAACTGTTGATAGGCAGGAATAGCAGTCCACGAGTAGCCCTCGTTTTCAGAACTGAAAATGGTGGTTTCAATGTTTTTTTCGGTCGAGATTCCCCCAAACAGATAGAATTGTTGGTAGTAGGCAACAGCGTTGGCATGCGAGCGGGCGGTAAAAGCATATTTGCCCGATTGATTGAGCAGGTTGGTCCAATAGATGCCGTTGTCGGTCGAAATGACGCAGTTTTGCGCTTGCTCGTTGTATCGTCCTCCAATAAGGTAGAGTGCCGTAGGAGTGACTAATGTGGCGCTGCCTTCGATGCCAAATAGCGGATGCAGTGTGGCATCAGTTACTTGTTGTAAGGTAGATCCATTGTAACAATATAGTACAGAGACTCCCGCCTGATTGCCCGTAAGCCATAGCTTTTGTTGTAGTTCTCCTATTACTTTGGTCATTCCATTTAGGTTATTGGCAATAGTAATCCATTTGTCATTTTCTAAACGGTATAGTTGGGTACCATCGGTCGATAGAGCGTAGATGTGATCCTTATAGGTACCAATGGAGTGGGGAGCAATGTCTTCGGTGTAGCTGCTGTTTGCCCAAGTGTCAGCGTGGTTGCTTGTAAATAGCATGCCTCCTTCTTGCGTAGCTACAAAAAGGTATAGCTTGTTTTGGGAAGTAATGGCGTTGCATGTTTGTAAAGCTGCCGGCAATGTAATAGGTGTTTGGGGTTGCCATGTTATTTCGTCCGGGTTGTGCTTATGTTGGTTCAACGTAATGGTATAGGTGGCTTCGCCTTTCTTGTTTTGTGAGAGCACGTATAGGCTAACTGGTTTGCTAAAGTCGATGCTGTCTGTTTGTTTCCAATCTTTCCCATTGATCTGTATGGTGTTGGGTGATCCTGTAAATTGTATGTAGGGTAATAGCTTGGTTAAATTACTGTCGTACGCAATGGAGTCTTTGTTGTATATTAGGCATTGGACAGAATCGACGGTAAAGCTAATGTTCTCAATTCCGGGAACATCTTTGTGTGAGCTAAAATAAAACTTTTGGATATGTGGACTCGACTCGGAGGTAATGTCTTGATTGTCGCATGCCGAAAACAAAACTGTTAGTAACAAAACAAAAGGAAGAAAGTATTTCATATTTGATACGTTTTGATGGCACGAAAGTAATAAAAAAAAATGGGATAACTTGGATTATCCCATTTTTTTATCGTATTTAGGAACTTTGCTTATTGGATGGCGGCTTTAAATTCGTCCAACAACCAGAATTTAGCAAATTCTAAGTCGGTAGCAGCACCGGCAGCTTTTTCTTTACAGATACCTGCAACCGATTTAAGCGCAGTACATACTTTTTCAAGATCGTTTTGGCGAGCTGCGCAGATAGCTGACAAGTAGTAGGTGTCTGCATTTTTGTCGGCAACGTTGTCCAAGATCGAAGCTGCTTTTTCGATGTTTCCGCTCAACAATTGAGCCAACGCAGCATTGTTAGAAACGGTATTGCCAAAGTTTTCGATAGCCTTAGCGTATTCGCCGTTTTGGATGTTCAATAAACCTTCTGCTTCTGCCAATTGTTCTACACCAGATGCTTTGCCTAAGAATGCTTCAGCATCAGAGGTGTTGTTTTCTAACATGGCCAATAGAGCGTTGTTGAAGTTGATTTCGGCTTGTTCTGCATCAGTATTGTTGCCAGCAGCGTTTAAAGATGCATTGGCTTCTGCATATTTTCCGTTTTCAAATTGAAGAGCAGCTAAGTTGTTGTTGGTTCTCCAATCGTTGGGGTTTTGTTTAGCATTTGCTTCGGTAAATGCGGCTGCATCAGCAGCATTTTCTGCGATAGTAGCAGCATACATCAATTCTTCTACGTTCAAGGTGTCTGGGTTAGCTTTTGCCATTTCCAAGATTTGTGCATCGGTTTTGCCTGCTTTGATAACGGTAAGAGCTAAGTGTGAGCGACGCAATTTAGGAAGAATGTCTTTTGCCAACTCGGTATAAGCGGCCGATAGGTTTTTGATTTGAGCTTCGCGTTCGGCAGGATCTTGATAGCTGCTCAATACGCTAAGAATCAATTCTTTGTCTTGGATGCTCGATTCGTTAACCAATTTTTGGAAACCTTCCCAGTCTTGTGCGATGTATTTAGCATCGATAGCTGCATTGTTGTTTTTTTGTTTTTTCAAGAACTTCACGGTATTGTTTTGACGTGCATTTGCCAATTTTTCGTTTAGTTCAACGCCACCATCAGGAGATGCTGCAGAAATAACTTCCAAGCCTTGGATGGTACGCAAGGTATCTTTTGCAGTAGCAGCAGCTGCTGCGTTAAGTGCTTTTACATCTTTGTTGTTTTTAACAGCAGATTGTTGAATTTGGAACATGATGTCAGCTTCGGTAACTTCTGCGGTATCGCGCATAAAGTTAGCTTTGGCAACAGCAGGAGCAATTTCGCCTGCATTAGCCAAGGTGGCAGTGGTAATACAGCCAACAGCAATTTCAATCTCGGGGATTTCAACTTCTTTGTCGTTCAAGGTAGCTTTGAAACGTAGTGCCAATGTAGAGTTTTTCATAGCAGGAACAAAGTCGAACGAGAAGTTTTGACTAACAGTACCACCGGCTTTGTATTGGATGGTTTCGTTGTTGCCTTGAACTTTGGTACCTTGATAGGTAGCAGATTCTGATAAAGCTTCGCCTCCTTCGTATTTCAAAACGGGGGTTACTTCTACTACACCTTTTTCGGCGAAGTATTTTTCGGGGAAGGTAGCGGTAATGGTACCTTCTACTTTGCCTGCTTTTACTTCAAGTGGATTAGGATTAACCGTGAAGTATTCAGGTTTTAACTCGCCTAATTTTTGGCAAGAAGCAAAGGCAATTAACAATGCAACGCCCATGCCTAAACGTAATAAACTCTTTTTCATGTTATTGTTTTTTTAGTAAAAAATTATCTCTACGCAATTTATCGCTACAAAGATAGCAATATTTGCCTAAATTGATTGTCAGCATGGCTTGTTTTTTTTCTCCAAATGGCGCAGCTCTCTATTTATTTTATTTTTTTAACATAAAATACTTTTTTTCGCAGACCTTATTTGTGACTTTTGTCCTACTTATGAAAAAATATCCATTTAGTTGGCTGTCGTTTTGTCGAGTAGGCAATATGTTTCGTTTGGTGGGTAGCTATGCTTTATCGGTTGTTTTTAAAAGACCGATAGGTAGTGCCTATCCTTATGCAGCATCGTTCGAACCCGCCAACTATTGCAATCTCTCCTGCCCTCAATGTCCTACGGGCAGAAAGCTGATCGAAAAAACTGCGCAACAATTGTCCTATGCCGATTTTTGTTATTACGTAGATGCACTATCTCCCTATTTGATGTACCTCAATTTATATTTTCAGGGGGAGCCTTTTTTAAATAGGCATCTGCCACAAATGATACGCTATGCGCGTGCAAAAAAAGTGATGACATGTGTGTCGACTAATGCTCATTTTTTGACGGATAACGTGGTGGCAGAATTGGCTCAATCGGGTATTGATAGGCTCATTATTTGTTTGGATGGTGCCACGCAGGCTTCCTACGAGAAATACCGTGTAGGGGGTAATTTTAATAAGGTTGTCGATGCTATTAAACGCTGCGTGGATGCGCATTTGCCCGTTGAGGTGCAATGTTTGCTGTTAGAATCGACAGAAAATGAGCAAAAAGCAGTAGAATCGCTGGTACGAAATTTAGGCGTAACGCATTTTTACTTCAAAAAAGCGCAATTCTACGACGATTATTTGTTGCCTCAAAACGAGGAGAACAGAAGGTACTACCAGTTGGAGGATGGGAGATTGCGTGTTAAGAAAGCATGGAAAAACAGGTGCTTTAGAATGTTCTCTTCGGTCATCGTGGATGTGAATGGCAACTTATTGCCTTGCTGCTACGATAAATTTGGGCATTATTCGTACGGAAATATCAAAGAACAATCATTTCGTGCGGTCTATTGGGGAGAGAAGGCCATGCGTTTTAGAAAGAGAATTTTGGTTGATAGATCGTCAATTGATATTTGTCGGAACTGCACTGAGTAGGCAATATGCGTTTGATGTGCAAAACTAAGAGGCTGAATTAAAAGTGTATTTTGTCGTTACGCTCGCCCTCAAAATGCTCATTTGCTTTTAGCGATTCTGCTCACGCTCGGGATACTAAGTAAACTTATTCTCCTCTCGCTTAATCGCAGAATTACGCTAAGTAAACTCCGCTTTTTCAGGCTTCGCGTGCCTAAAACTACATCTTTTTATTCAACCTCTCAAAAAAAGGGGATGACTAATTTACTTTTTAGTCATCCCCTTGGTGGTATAGTAACTTATACTATTTTTTTAGTTGTTTGCGTTGTTGCTTGTTGTAGATGTCGTAAGCTGCAGGTACCGCAATGAATAGGGTTGAGTAAGTACCTACAATAACACCCAAAAGCATAGCAAATACAAATCCGCGAATAGTCTCGCCTCCCAATAGAAGAATAACGATAAGTACCAAGCCGGTTGATAGCGATGTACTTAAGGTACGGATAAGAGTAGCATTAACAGCTTCGTTTATCACTTCGCCACGGTCACGTTTGGGGTATAAACCAACCATCTCGCGGACGCGGTCAAATACAACCACATTGTCGTTTACAGAGTAACCAACAATTGTCAAGATGGCGGCAATAAACGATTGGTCAATTTCCATGGAGAATGGCATGATTTTGTATAAAATCGAGTAAGCTCCAACGATGAAAATAACATCGTGTACCAATGCGAACAAGGCACCTGCACTATAGGAAATATTGCGGAAACGAGCCAAGATGTACAAGCATATGCCCAAAATAGAGAGCAGAATAGCCAAAGTAGCGTCTATTTTAATATCGTCTGCAATGGCAGCACTTACTTTTTGTGAACTTTGGATACCCAATGTTTCTGCATTTTCATCGATAGCAGCAATGGCTTTTCCATTTTCCAATACGTATCCTTGCACAAACATGTCTTTGGTTACACCGTATTGTTCCAATAGAGGTTGTAGCTCGGTAAATAGGATGGTTTCCACTTCGTCGTCTACCGATTTGTCGTTGTCGGTAATCTTGTAGTTGGTAGATACGCGCACTTGGTTTTCGTTTCCAATGGTGATAACTGATACCGAAGCATCTTTAAAGCCATCTTGTAAGTGGGCAGCGATTTCTTCGGTGTTTACTTTTTCGTTGAAACGAATCACATAGTTTCTACCACCTGTAAAGTCGATACCTTGGTTCAAGCCTAAGGTACTCAACGATACAATGGCCAATATTACCATGGCAATAGCTGCGGGATAGCTAAATTTACGCAATTTTAACCAATTGATTTTTACATTGCTAAGTAAATTGCGAGAAATGCTCGTGGTAAAGTTCCATTTGCTTAGACGACCGGTTTCGCTCATGCTGTCAAATACCAAACGGGTTACAAACACAGCGGTAAAGAACGAAGTGATGATACCGATGATTAAAGTGGTGGCAAAACCTTTGATAGGACCGGTACCAAAATAGAACAGGATAATACCGGTTAGTACAGTGGTAATGTTGGAGTCTACAATGGCAGACATGGCATTCTTATAGCCATCGATGACTGCTGCTTTGTGTGTTTTGCCTGCTTTTAATTCTTCTTTGATACGTTCGTAGATAAGTACGTTGGCATCTACTGCCATACCCATGGTAAGTACGATACCTGCAATACCGGGAAGTGTAAGAACGGCCTTGAACGAAGCCAAAATACCAATAAGGAAGAATACGTTAAGTAGCAATGCACCGTCTACAATCAAACCGGGTAGCACGCCATAGAAGCAGATCATGTAAATCATGATGCATATAAAGGCAATTAGGAACGATAGTAAGCCTTTGTTAATGGCTTCTTGACCCAAAGAAGGACCAACTACATCTTCTTGCACAATGCGAGAAGGTGCAGGCATCTTTCCTGATTTTAATACGTTGGCCAAGTCTATGGCTTCTTGTGCAGTAAAGTCACCCGAAATTTCGGATTGGCCACCATTGATTTCTGAGTTTACATTGGGGAAAGAATAGACCATATCGTCCAAAACAATGGCAATGCTACGACCAATGTTTTCTTTGGTTAAGCGTGCCCATGTTTTTGCTCCTTCCGGATTCATTGACATGCTTACGGTATAGTTAGAGCTGATTTGGCTAAGGTTTTCGCGTGCGTCTACAATGACATTGCCACCAAGAGGTGCTTTGCCATCGCGATTGGTAATTTTGATGGCAACTAATTGGTAGTATAGCCCTTTTTCGTCTACCGGTTTAACCGTCCAACGGAAGCCTAAATCGCGAGGTAGTACTTCTTTTACTTGGCGCATGGTCAAATAATCCATGACAGTAGCAGTGTCGCGAGTGCTCACAACACCTATGGCAGGACCATAGCCCAATTGACCATTGTAGTTGTTGATAAGTAGTTTGCTGAATAAAGGATTTTCTTTGGCAAACTGTTGCATTTGTGCAACGCTATCGTTTTGACTTTCGCTGTCTTGTGCAAGGGCTGCACTCAACGAGTCGATAGCGCTGGTAATAACTTCTTTGTTATCTGTCGCAACGTTTTCTGTGGTTGCTGTGGTTGTTTCGGTAGTTGCTAAATAATCTCTTACAGCAGCATTTGCTTTTTCTAAAGCAGGATAAATTTCAGTTAAGTTGTAGGTTTCCCAAAATTCCAAGCTGGCAGATCCTTGAAGCAATTTACGTACACGTTCGGGTTCTTTGATGCCCGGAAGCTCTATTAAAATACGACCGTTGGTTTCCAAACGTTGAATGTTGGGTTGAACAACGCCAAAACGGTCGATACGGGTACGAAGTACGTTGAAAGAGTTGTCTACTGTGGCCTGAATTTCTTCTTTAAGTACGCTGATTACTTCATCGTTAGTACTTTTTAGGCTGATTCTGTCTTTCAAGTCAAAGGTTGTAAAAATAGCAGCCAAACGAGCATTGGGGTCTAATTCTTCGTAGGCTTCTTTGAATAAATCGACAAAATCTTTTTGGCTTGAACTTTGACGTTCGATGGCTGTGTTTAACGCCTTGTTAAAGGTTTCATCTTTGCTGTTACCGGCAAGGGTGCGCACGATATCAGGAACAGATACCTCCAAAATAACGTTCATACCGCCCTTAAGGTCAAGGCCTAAATTTAATTCGTTCTCGCGGCATTCTTTTAAAGTATAGCCCAACCATACTTTTTCTGTTGCCATAGAGTCCAAGTAGTGGTACTCTGCCATTTTATCACCATTGGCATATTCGGCTGCTAAATCGTTGTAATGTGCAGTAACCACATTAAACGATAGATAGAAGCAACATACCAAACCCAATAAAACGGCAAACAATGTTACAAATCCTTTGTTTTGCATATTCTATTATGGTTATTAAATTATTGTAATCGTTTGTGTAATTCGCTTATTTTGCCTAAAAACAAGGCGCAAATATAGCGAAAATATCGTAATCGTCAAAAAATAAGCCTTGATAGGTTAAATAATCAACATGGCATCTCCGTAGGTGCCAAATTGATAGCCTTCCTTAACAGCTTCGTTGTATGCATTCATCACATAATCGTAGCCACCAAATGCAGCCACCATCATAAGCAGTTGTGAATAGGGGAAATACAGGTTGGCCACCATAGAAGACGCCACCGTAAAGTCGTATGGAGGGAAAATAAATTTGTTGGTCCATCCGTCGTAGGCTTTGATACGTCCCTCGGTGCAAACTGCTGTTTCTAAAGCACGCATTACCGTGGTACCAATGGCACATATTTGGCGTTTCTTTTCTTGTGCCTTGTTGACCATTAAGCAAGCCTCTTCTGGAATAATAAGCTGCTCTGAGTCCATTTTATGTTTGGTAAGGTCTTCTACGTCAATATCCCTAAAGTTGCCTAAGCTGGCATGTAGGGTAAGGAAAGTTCTGTCGATGCCTTTAATTTCCATGCGTTTCATCAGCTCGCGACTAAAATGCAGGGCGGCTGTAGGTGCGACAACCGCGCCTTCGTTGCGTGCAAAGATGGTTTGATAGCGCTCGGCATCTTCTGGTTCTACCTCGCGTGTGATGCTTCGTGGAAGAGGGGTCTCACCCATGCTGTACAATACTTCTTTAAAGGTTTCATGGTCACCGTCAAAAAGGAAACGAAGGGTTCTTCCACGCGATGTGGTATTGTCAATCACCTCTGCTACCAACGAGTCGTCTTCGCCAAAGTAGAGCTTGTTACCAATACGAATTTTACGGGCTGGATCGACTAATACATCCCATAAACGTAATTCTTGGTTTAATTCTCGTAAAAGAAAGACCTCGATTCGCGCACCGGTTTTTTCTTTGTTGCCATACAATCGTGCAGGGAATACCTTGGTGTCGTTGAAAATAAATAAATCGTGTTCGTCAAAATACGTCAAAATGTCTTTGAAAATTTTATGCTCGATTTTGCCGGTATCTTTGTGTAAAACCAACAATCGGCATTCGTCACGAAATACACTGGGGTATTGTGCAATTTGTTCGTTGGGTAATTTAAACTTGAATTGTGATAGTTTCATGGGAAATGTATTCTTTTTTGTGTATATTTTAAAGTGTGTTGTTTGTTAGTTGTTGGATAAAATCTTCGTACTCCATGCATTTGTCTAATGTAATATCGCCAATGCGGGTTCGTTGCAAGGCTGTTAGATGCGCCCCGCTGTGCAAAGCAATGCCAATGTCGCGTGCCAAAGCACGGATGTAAGTCCCTTTGCTGCATACAACTCGTATGGTAATGGAGGGTAGATTGTAGTCTAATAGCTCGATCTCGTCGATGACCAATGTTTTGGGCTGTATTTCGACTTCCATGCCTTCTCTTGCGTATTGATACGCTCTTTTGCCATCTATTTTAACCGCCGAAAAGGTGGGAGGAATTTGCTCGATTGTTCCAATAAACTGCTGCAAGGTTTCTCGCACCAATTTCTCGGTGATATGCTCGATAGGATAGGTGGCATCAATCTCTTTCTCCAAATCGAAAGAGGGAGTGGTGGCTCCTAATTGCAAGGTAGCAATGTATTCTTTGGTTTGGTATTGAAAGGATTCAATTTGTTTGGTCGCTTTGCCTGTGCATAGTATCATAACACCGGTGGCTAATGGGTCTAATGTGCCGGCGTGTCCTACTTTGAGTTTTTTTACACCAATATGGCGTGAAAGAACTCCACGAACGCGGTTGACAAGGTTAAAAGATGTCCATGCCAGGGGTTTGTTAAAGTAAAGTATTTCGCCTGCTATGTAGTCCAATGTTATGATAATAAGATGGCTAATCCGCCTGCAATTAAACAATAGGCTGCAAAATAGATAAGTTTGCCGCGCTGAACAATGCGTATCATAAATTTACATGCCAAGCATCCCGAAATGTAGGCTGCCACAAAGCCTATTATGAGCGATGTGATGGGAATGGTAACACTGACTTCTCCTTGTAAGATATGGATGGTTTCGAGCAAAGCATCACCCAAAATGGGGGCTAATACCATTAAAAATGAAAATTGTGCAATCGA
Source organism: Paludibacteraceae bacterium (assembly GCA_017508305.1). Lineage (GTDB taxonomy): Bacteria > Bacteroidota > Bacteroidia > Bacteroidales > Paludibacteraceae > Enterocola. The sequence goes on from JAFVZF010000142.1 coordinate 37,681, forward strand.
TTCTTTTTTGTTGCCCAATAGCAAGCCGGTAGCAATGGTGCTCCCCGATCGAGAAAGTCCGGGAAGAACGGCGCATGCTTGCGCTAACCCAATGATAAAGGCGTCGCGGTACGAAATATTTTCGCGTTGACGGGGTTTGGCATAGAAGGCAAAAGCCAATAAAAAAGAGGTGACAATAAGGCAGCAGCCTACAAGTAACAAGCCATTACCAAATAAGCTCTCTACCTGATCTTTAAAGAATATCCCCACAATAAATATAGGAATCATAGAAAGAGCTATTTTGGCAATGTATTCTTTTTCGCTATTCCATGATCTGGTAAAACATCCTTTGATGAGTGCTACAATTTCTGCCCACAAAATAGTAATGGTACTTAAGACTGTGGCTGCGTGTACTGTTACGGCAAAAAGCAGGTTGTCTTCGCCAGAAGTGCCGAATAGTGCTTGCCCAATTTCCAAATGTCCGCTGCTGCTGACAGGTAAAAATTCGGTCAATCCTTGTATAATTCCCAAAAGCAGGGCTTCTATCCAATTCATTGTTATTAGTTTTGTTTAAAACGATACAAAATAGATACGATTACAGAAAGGTATCCTAAAAAGACAATAATGGGTGCTATTACAATGCGCCTAAAACTAAAAATGTCGGTTTCGAAGGTGCCTTCGCCCGATGCAGGTCCCATCATTAGTGCAAAGCCTATAATAATGATTATCATGCCTATGCCGATGAACCATAAGTTTTTTTTGCCGATGCGTAGCGGTAAGTTCTTTTCTTGATTCATACTGAATTAAATATAGTACATGTCATCTACACGTAAGCGTAAATAGCGTGTAACGGAGAGGTAAGTAGATACGGTGGTAATTATAATGCCTGCTGCCAACATGACAAAGAACGAGATGAGCAGAGCATCCATGCTTTCCATGGAAATCAGTTGGCTGATTTCGTCACGAACGGCAAATAGGATGCTCGACAGTAGTCCCATCGCCAAAATAGCCGATATAAGACCAGTAATGGCGCCTTGTACCAAGAATGGATGCCTGATAAATGAACCGGTAGCACCTACTAACTTCATGGTATGGATTAAAAAGCGCTTGGCATACACTGACAGACGAACCGTATTGCTAATAAGAGCATACGATATAAGTAGTAAAAGTACAGAGAACCCCAATAATACTACCGATATACGGCGAACGTTATTGTTGATGGTTTCTATCAAATCTTTTTGGTAAATAACCTCTTTGACTTCAGGTAGACGTTGCAACGATTGTTCGATGATGGCGATGCTGTCGTTGTTGGCGTACTCCGATTTGAGCGTCATTTCTACCGAACCAAGTAGTGGATTATAGCCTAAAAAGTCGGTGGGGTCTTGTCCTAACTCCTCTGCTAATTCCTTGGCTGCGGTTTCTTTGTCAATGTATTCGGTAGTATTGGTATAAGGACAAGCATCCAGATTTTTTTGCAACTTCTGAATGTCTGCTAATTTGACATTGTCTTTGAGTACAATCGATAGTGTTAGGTTTTCACGAATGTAAACAGATAATTCGTTGGTTAGTAGTACCATTAATGTGGTAGTGCCGATTAGAAAGAGGACCAACGATATGCTTATGATAGAGGTAAGACGTGAATTAAACAGGTGTCCTGCCGCTATGTTCGATTTATTTTTCATGCTTTTTAGCTACTTTTTTGGGTTTCGCAAAGATAATATATCCGAGAGCTAAAGTCAATAGTATGGAGCAAATAATTGTCAAGTTCTTACCAATTTGGTAGGATTGTGGCTCAAATTGCATGACGATATCGTAATTGCCGGCAGGCAGTGGTATGGCTCTAAGTACGTAGTTGGCACGTGCTATGGGGACTTCTTTTTCGTGGATGTAGGCTTTCCAACCGGTATAGTAGAAAATCTCGGAGAAAACCCCAACTTGTGGTTGCTCACTTTCAAAGTGGTAAACCATCTTGTTGGGAGCATACGAAACGAGCTGTATTTTTCCCTCTTGAGCCGGATAATGGTCGCTTTTAAATAGCTCTTTGAACGATTGATGAATGGCGGTTTCGTGGTGTAAGTCCAATTGATGGAGTG
>JAFVZF010000143.1 GCA_017508305.1 Paludibacteraceae bacterium
TACGGTATCTGTCGCGAGACAGGCAAGTTAATCCCCAAAGCAAGACTACGCGCTGTACCGCATACCACACTAAGTATAGAAGCAAAAGGAGGTAAATAACCTCCTTGTGCTTTTTCTTAAAAAAGTAATTTGATTTTGATGCAAAACACTACAAAAAAGGCGCTTTTTAGCGCCTCACTTGTTTTTTTTATCCTACTCATTGACCAACTATTTAAAATTTGGGTCAAAACCTCTTTCTACTTGGGTGAGGAGCTGTACATCACTTCGTTTTTCCGATTGGTATTTGTAGAAAACGAGGGCATGGCATTTGGCATTACCTTGGGCGATAAGCTATACCTTACACTGTTTCGTATAGTTGCTTCTGTCTGCATTGCATTGTACCTTGCCTACTGCATCAAAAAAAACGAGCACTACCTACTGCTTACCTGCATATCGCTTATTTTGGCAGGCGCAACCGGTAATATTATCGATTGTGTGTTTTACGGAAAACTATTTGATTACGCCCCCTATTTTTACGGAAAAGTGGTCGATATGCTCTACTTTCCACTTATCGAAGGGCATTATTGGGATTGGTTGCCAAACATAGGCGGACAACCGTTTGTCTTTTTTGCACCTGTTTTTAATTTAGCAGATACCGCCATTTGCATAGGTGTAGGGTTACTGCTTATTTACGAAAGCAAATTTTCTACTAAAAAATGAGGCATAAGTGGCTCATATTATTTCTACTACAGGTAATATTGTTTTTTGCAGCCTGTTCATCGACACCTACGGTTACTACTACCAATCCTTTGTTAGAAAAAGAAACAATGGTCTCTTTTTTAACCGAATTGCATTTAAAGGAGGCATTTATCAACGAACGCTACGCCTCTGGCAGAGAGTCGTCGTGGTTATTTAGCGATTTGTTTGACCGCTACAAGGTGACGGCTCAACAATTTGACGAGGCCATTTTGTTTTACAAACAAGATCATAAAAACTACATTGCTTTATACATGCAAGTAACCGAAAGGCTAAAGCGTGAAGAGAAAAAAATAGAAAGTGGGATTTACCGCTACTACTACCCCCCTGTGACACCTATCTGGACCTACTACGGCAAATTTCCGGCTGCAGATACTACCTTGGTAAAATATACCGACTACTTGTTTTACTTACAACTGCCTGCGACGGAACTCCGCACACACCACAGCCGTAGCTACCCCTACATTCAACGACTCAGTGGTCGGACTCCCTACTGGAAAATTGGGGATTAACAGCGTCGACGTTGCCACTGCTTTCACCGCATCCGACACTCCGTTTCCTTCATTTCCCATAACAATGACACCGTTTGGGGTTAAAGGCGCTTCGTACAGATTTTTTCCATCCAAAGCTGTTACATATACAGGCAGGGCCAACTCTGTTAGAAAAGAGGGCAACGCCACATAATGTACCTGCACACGTGCCAAAGCTCCCATAGTGGCTTGCACCACCTTAGGATTGTACACATCGACTGTTCCATGCGCACACAAAACAGTTGAAATACCAAACCAATCTGCCAATCGGATAATGGTACCCATATTACCGGCATCCTGTATACCATCTAATGCCAACACCAACTGCGCGCGTAAAGCAGATACATCCAAGGTATGTTCGGGTATTTCAAAAACAGCCAACACATGCTGAGGTGTTTCTAAACGGCTCAATTTGCATAAGTCCTGATAGGTTACAAGATAGGACTCGCAAGCTGTCAGTTTTCCATCATATTGGTCGGTATAAAAGAGGGTCCTGCAAACAAAATGATCCAACAAGTCTTTTACCATTTTATCGCCTTCTGCCACAAAAAGTCCTTCGGTCTTTCTGAATTTCTTTTGCGAGAGCTGATGTACCCACTTTATTTTAGCTTTTGACAATATCATACCCCATTTGCAGTAAAATTTTATACGAAGTTACAAAAGAAATTGACAAATGCACAGTTTTATGCCATTTTTATGCTATTTTTGTACGTTATTGACGCTTATATGCCCAAACCTAACTACATCATCGGAATTTTGTTAGTACTGCTAATAGCTTGCACCAGCTGCAAGGTTACCAAGTACGTACCCGATGGGCAACACTTATTGGACAAAGTAAGCATCACTACCGACAACAAAAAACTATCGGACACCGATTTTAGCATCTACTTACGCCAACGTCCCAACCCCAAACTATTTAACATTATCAATTTTAACTTGGGGCTATACAGCCTTTCGGGACGCGACACTACCCTATGGATCAATCGCTTTTTGCAAAAGATAGGCGATGCCCCTGTTATTTACGATTCGGTGGCAACAGTGGCCTCTGCCAACGAGCTAAAAAAAGTAATGAACAACAAAGGGTACATCAATGCCGACGTAACCACGCAAACCACATTTAAAAACAAAAAAGCAAAGGTTAGCTATTCCATCACCTGCAACGATCCCTATCGTATCGGAAAATTTACCTATCGTATTAAAAACCCGGAAGTTGCCGAGATTATACACAAAGACTCTGCAGCATCGCTTATCAAAGAGGGCAACCTGTTTGATATCGACGTATTGGAAAACGAAAGGCAAAGAATCAGCAAGTTATTACGCAACAGCGGCTACATCTATTTTGACAAAGAATACGTAGGTTTTATTGCCGACACCACCGCCGGCAACAAGACGGTCAATCTTTCTATGATTGTACGCCCCATGCGCAAAATAGCCGGCAAAAAACAAATCGAGACCATTGAGCACGAGCCTTATCACATCAAAAACATCAACTATTTTATTACAGACAATGTAAACAATCTGACCAACATCGACACGCTCAACGCCATGCAGTTTTCGCAGTACAAGGGCCTCAACCTATACAGCGACAACAAATTTGTACGTTCCTCTACCCTCTACAATAACACCGGTTTAGAAAGCGGTCAGTTGTACACCGACAAAAACACCGAGCAAACCTATGCCAGATTGTCGGCATTACACATTTTTAAATACCTCAACATCGCCTACTCCGACACAGAGGACAGTTTGGAAATTGTGCCAAAGGCAGATATTCAGGACAGCCTGATGTTTGGGGTTGAAAACAATATTTTGTACGATACCATCAGACACAAGCAGGTAAACTGCAACATTGTGGTTACACCCGACAAGCTACAATCATTTAGTTTTGAGATAGAGGGCACCAACAACGAGGGTGATTTTGGGATTGCCGGGAAATTTGGTTACAACCACAACAACATTTTTAAGGGAGGCGAAACCTTTAAATTTCAAATAAGGGGTGCTAACGAATCACTCATCGGTTCGCGTTCTATTTGGGATATCAGCACCGAAGCCGGCTTGCAATTTCCTACCTTTTTATTTCCGTTTGTCAAAAAAGACTTTATTTGGTCCAATACCGCCACCACCGATGTATACGTCAATTTTAGCTACCAGATTAGGAGCGAATACTCTCGCATTATTGCCGGTGCCGGTATGCGTTACAATTGGACGAGTGCCAACAAAATAAACCATTCGCTTAACTTAGTCGATTTTAATTACGTATACCTACCCTTTATCTCCGACTCGTTTAAGGAAACCATAGGCAACTCGCTACTCAAATATAGCTACGAAGACCACTTGATTATGAGTGCAGGCTATGGCATTTCGTATTCTACCCAAAACGCGAACAAAAACACCTCTGCTTACAACGTACGTGCCTCGGTAGAGATTGGCGGCAACTTGCTGTACGGCATTTGCGCTGCAGCAGGTTCGACACAAGACGCCAATGGATCGTATACTATCGGCAACATACCCTTTGCACAATACGCCAAATTTGACGCCTCGTTTAGCTATAACCATGTAGTAGATGTAAAAAACTCGGTGGTATTTCATGCCGGATTTGGTGTGGGAGTTCCCTACTTAAACTCCAGCATCTTGCCTTTCGAAAAACGCTACTACGGAGGGGGAGCCAACAGCGTTAGAGGGTGGTCGGCACGTTCGCTTGGTCCGGGAGCGTACAACGCCGGTACCAGCGTCGATTACATGAAACAATCGGGCGACATCAACCTTAACCTTAACATTGAATACCGCACCAAATTGGTATGGCTACTGGAACTTGCCGCCTTTATTGACGCCGGCAATATTTGGACATTAGCAGACGAGGGACAAGCCGGCGGACAGTTTAAATGGAACCAATTTTACAAGCAGATTGCCTTGGGATATGGTATTGGCTTGCGCCTCAACTTTGACTTCTTTGTAGTACGTTTGGATTGGGGGTTAAAAGCCTTTGACCCATCGGCAGCAGACGGCGAAAGGTGGCGATTTACTCCCTCGTGGAATATTCTTAAAGACACTGCCTTGCATTTTGCGGTAGGTTATCCTTTCTAATTGTTGGACGAGAAAAAAATCTCCTTTCTCCTTTTTTATTTCTCATTTATTTATATTATCTTTGTGGCGCTAATTTGCAGCTGGTTCCGTAGCTCAGCTGGATAGAGCAACAGCCTTCTAAGCTGTGGGTCGCGCGTTCGAATCGCGCCGGAATCACATAAAAAAAAGGTTCGCCGTTGGCGAACCACTTTTTTTATGTGATTTTATTCCTTTGTATAATACGTGCCATACGGCACGACGCCCTGAAGGGCGTTGGTTGCCTAAGGCAGCAGAAAAGAAAGCAACCAAAGGCGAACCACTTTTTTTATGTGATTTTTACCTTTTATATATACAACTCTCCTTTACTACAATATGGCTGATAACTATTTAGAAAAGCAATACGCCGAATACGAAAAAAGACGCGCCGAATGGGAACGCCTTAAAAAGTTGGGCAAGCAACCTCGCCCCAAAAAGTAGCCCTACACTATCGTTTTAACGTAAAGTGACCGCTGTATGTTTTATTCGTACTTCTATCTACAATAACGTACCAATAATCATCGGTTGGCAGTTGATGCCCACCATACATACCCTCCCAACCACTAAAATTTCCTTGATAGCTTGCCATTAGCTGACTGTATCGATTGTATATATACACATCGATATACTCGGTCTCACAGCCTATACGCCACACATCGTTCTGTCCGTCTCCATTGGGCGAAAACATCCTATCGGGCAGCACCTCGCAGCCATTGGAAGGCACTTCTTCTGTAGGAGGCACAAGGGGCGGAAGAGGCACTTGTGGGTCTTCCGGCACTTCGGGTTGCTCAGGCTGTTCTGGCTGCTCGGGTTGCTCGGGCTGTTCGGGCTGTTCGGGTTGTTCAGGTTGTTCGGGCTGCTCGGGAACGACAGGCACATCCGGCTCTTCTTCCGGATAAACAAGCGTTAGCACCACCGTACTATCACAACCACACCACGTATAAGCAGCAGGTATCACAATAGAATGCGTACCCGCTACATCCAACACCGTATCGCCTACCGCATAGGTTTGTTCGGCTTCCAATTTAATCTCGCCCAACTGAACCAAAGGCGGTTGTTCTTTTACGGTAGCAGATAATCGCGTTTGCTGATTGGTTCTTGTATCCGTAACCAACACGCTATAATCGCCGGCACATAGGCGCGTTGCCGTACAGGTAGTTTGACGTAAGTCATCATCCCACAAAAAGGTATAGTGCGTAGAATCATCGGGCAACTGCACACTTGCTTTTCCCATACAGCTACTATGCGCCACCTCTTCGGGTTCAAAGAAATTAACAATCACATCGATAGAAGTAACCAATGTATAATCGGGTACATAATGTAGCTTTGAACCGACATATACTCCACCCTGAATAAAGTAAAAGGTGCCCAATTCTCTTCCTGCCGTATAATCTACAAAAAGAAAACCATATTCTGACAATCCCCATAACACGCCATATTTTCCGATATATTCTACCACATTTCCCTGCTCATCAAACAAAGCAGTGGCTACCAAACAAATATCATCAATCACGACACCCGATTGTTTTATCGCCTTTGAAGCAGTCACATTGTCATACACTTCGTACTGGTAAGGATCACTCTTATCCAACTCGCTCACCTTTCCCCTATTGACCAATCCCATATAGTAGCCCTCTTTCCATTCGGAATCCTTGATGGTATCACCTTCTGTTCGATATGGCATGCTATTGACCATAATAGTTTGCCCAACACCTTGTGCAGGAAACGCCGGAATTCGCATTACATCGTATACATGCCCTTTTTTAAATTTTACTTCGAACAAACTGGTAGGTGCCGACACACCATTGCATTTCGTATTGGGCGACACCGTCACTTGCATATCGGCGGCAGCAATACATTGTGCAATAAGTAGGACACCACAAAAAAGCAACAATCTTGATTTCATAGCTACGCATAAAAAAAACCGAGGACTCAAAAAGCCTCGGTTTAATTTGTAGCGGGAACGAGAGTTGAACTCGTGACCTCCGGGTTATGAATCCGACGCTCTAACCAACTGAGCTATCCCGCCATCGTTTAAGACGGTGCAAAAGTAATCAATTTTCTTGAAATACGAAAAAAATACCCACTTTATTTTACAAATTTTACTGCAACCCAGTTATTCTGTTCTTTTACACCAACTTGTGTCATACCTAACCGACGAGCACAATCGGCAATTACCGGAATATCTTCTGTGTAAAAACCGCTCATATACAAGCATCCGCCTTGCGGCAAACAAGCCACATATGCCGCCATATCATTTAGCAGAATATTGCGATTGATATTTGCCAAAATAACATCAAAGGTCTTTCCGTTTAACAACAACGCATCGCCCAATAGCACCTCTATATCTACATTATTAAGCATCGCACTTTCTTTGGCATTATCGTAGCACCACTCGTCTATATCGATTGCCAATACACTTGCAGCTCCTTTTTTCTTTGCCAAAATACCCAAAACTGCCGTACCACAGCCCATATCCAACACACGCTTGCCTTGCATATCATCATCTAATATCCACGACAGCATATTGCTGGTGGTAGCATGATGCCCCGTACCAAACGACATTTTGGGGTCGATAATAATATCGTACAACGCTTGCGGTACGTCGGTATGAAAAGTACTATGAATTACACACTTATCGCCAATCACTATGGGCTGAAAAAAGTTTTTTTCCCACTCTTCGTTCCAATTTTTATCGGGCATCTCCTCTACCCTATATGTTCTATGCACCACCTGTTTTAAACTTTCTTCGCTATACAATGTCTGTTGTATATAAGCGTATAATGCATCCGATGTAGTTTCGAACGATTCAAAGCCTATCTCGCCCAATTGATACACCAACATATCCACTTGATAGTCTTGCATTGCCGTTACATCGACTGTCACTTTTACGTATTTCATAGCAATTTAACAATAAATAGTAATTAATCGAAAAATAAATCCGTATCTTTGTATGCGCTGTATTAGCTTTGTATTGATACAATCTTTTGCAGATGCAAAGATACATTTAAAACGCAACGCCATGAAACGAATTCTTATTTTTTTAAGCACTTTTTGCTTATCAATGTTTGTTTTCGGACAATATGACGACATTTACTATACCGAACCTGCCTCGACTTCGTCTAAAAGCGAAAAGACAGTAACGGTAAAAACAACTTCGAGTAGAGATATTGACGAATACAACCGTCGAAACGCAAGTAGCGACACCTCTAAGAATACCATTGTGGTATCGGACGATGAAGACTTTCAATACACACAAGAGATTGTAAAATTTTACAATCCTGAGGCAGTAACCATCAACGATCCCCAATATGTGTACATTATCCAACAGGAAGAAGAGGAAGAAGAGTATTATACACCGGACATCGACATCCATTTTAGTTTAGGATGGGGTTGGTATAGTCCTTGGTATAGTTGGAACATATGGGATCCGTGGTACTACCCCTACTCGTATTGGAGCATTTACAATCCATGGTACCCGACTCCCTACTATCCTTACTATCCGGGATACGGGCCACATTATCCGGGTTATGGTCCCCACTATCCGGGACATGGGCCGCATCACCCACCCCATCACCCCGATCCGCATCATCGTCCTTATAACAATAACGATCGTCACTATCATTCGAGTAGTGGAAACAAGCCCTCGGGCGAGCGTCGCTACGACAGTCAGCATACTTCGTCGAGCAACAGAAGCTATAGCAGCAGTAGTAGCAATCGCAGCTACAACAGCTCAAGTTCTTCTTCCAACAGAAGTTACAATAGTGGCAGTTCTTCTAATAGAAGCTACAAAAACAATAGTAGCACCTCTAACAGAAGCTATAACAACAACAGTTCTAACAATCGTAGTTCCAACCGTAGCTATAATAGCAACTCCGGTTCGACACAACGCAACAGTTCTAACATAAACCGTAGCTATAATAACAACAGCCGCAGTTTTAATTCCGGAAGTACCCGTTCCAACATCAATCGTTCGGCACCTGCCGGTGGCAGCATGCGTTCGGGCGGTCATATGCGCAGATAATTAAACATGAATAGTATGAAACAAAAAATAGCCTGCATGGTTGTCGCTTTGCTAACAACAATGGGCATCTATGCACAAAATCAAACTTTTTACGATGCCATTACGGCAAGTTCTTCCGAACTAAACGGCACAGCTCGTTTTGTAGCCGTAGGTGGTGCAATGGGTGCCCTTGGTGGCGACGCCTCTACCGTAGCCTACAACCCTGCCGGCATTGGCGTATATCGCAGTTCGGAGTTATCCATTACGGGCAATTTGCATTGGACTAATACCAGTATGGGCGGTCAACAACCCTCCAACTACATTACAGCCAACTTGGCGAATGTATCCTACATTGGCACATGGCTTAATCCTAAAGCAAAAGGCGTTATTACCATCAACTTTGGTATTACCTATAATCGACTCAAAAACTTTTCGAGGGAAGGACGCTACTACAACAGCGCACAACCCTACTCGTTGAGTCAATTTATTACGCAACAAACCAATGGACTTGACCCCATGGCTTTTAGCCAAGAGGTACGCGACCAATTTACCGATCAAAACATAGGATGGCGTTCTATCTTAGGCTACCAAGCATACTTGTTTAATCCCATTGATGGTACCAACCAATACGTTTCTAAGTTTGCCTTAGAAGGCGGAAAACCAGTAAGCAGCAACCTCCAATTTTCGGAACACGGTTCGGTAAGCGAATACGCCCTTAGTCTTGGCGGAAATGTAGCGAACATTTTCTATTGGGGCATGTCGGTAAACTGCGATTACCTTTACTATCAAAAACGCATTACACAACAAGAGACCTTTAACGACGGCTACTCGTACACGCTTGCCAACCACTACCAAATGGAAGGTAGCGGTTTTACCTACAAGGTAGGTTTCATTGTAAAACCGGTTAACTGGTTGCGCATTGGCGGAGCTTTTCACACTCCAACTTGGTTTTACATCAAAGATTGGACAAGTGCAGAAATTGGATTTAAAAACAATTTGGACTATAAACGCGAAGAAACCCCCAGAGCAGATGGTTGGCTTAACCTACAAAGCCCACTTAAAGCATTGGGTAGCATTGGTTTTGTGTTGGGTAAATTTGGCTTTATCGGCGTGGATTACGAGTACAGCAACTACCACTGCGGCATGATTTTGCGCAACGGCGATAACCATCTAACACCCGAAATGGAGGAGATGAACGACGCTGCCAAGAATGCCTTGACAGATAGGCATACTGTACGCATTGGCATGGAATTTAAGCCCATCGAAGCTCTATCGTTGCGCTTAGGTGGTGGCTATAGCTTCCCTTACACAATGACAGACGCAAGTCGCCCCTACTACTCTAATGACGTAAGATGCGACACCGAATACTATAACAACCAAAATGCCTACAATGCCACCTGTGGTATCGGCTACCGTATTGGTCGTCATGCCATCGACTTGGCATACGTATGGCAAGTAAACAATGCAACGTATTACTCCTTTGCAGATGCAGATCCTATTTCGCTACGTTCGGTTAGAAACCAAGTAGTGCTTACTTACGGAATACGTTTCTAAGCGACTGCTACTCTTTTATAAACAAGAGGCTGAATCGATCGATTCAGCCTCTCTTATTGATAGCATCATAGCCCACCTACTACAATTGTGCCAGTACCAACTTGGCGTATTCCTGTGCTCCAAATAAAGACAAATCGCGGTAGTTTCCACATTGCACCTCGTTGGCAGCAGGAATCTCAGTCGCTTCTATGACACGTTGTAAGGATTTTTGCAACGCCTGCGTTACCTCCTCGACAGAGGGAGTTCCCCATACGATAAAATAAAATCCGGTACGACAACCCATAGGCGAAAGGTCGATAACATTTTCTATCTCATCGCGCAAGTAACCTGCCAACAAATGCTCTAACGCATGCAAAGCGGCTGTTGGAATGGAGTCCTTGTTGGGTTGCATAAAGCGCAAATCAAATTTGGTAACCACATCGCCATTAGGACCTGTGAGCACACCACATTGACGCACAAAGGGTGCCTTCACTTTCGTGTGGTCCATGGTAAAGCTTTCTACTTTGATCGATTCCATAATTAAAAGAGTAAAGAAAAGCAATCGCGCAGTTGCGCGATTGCTTTTAAATTTAAAGGGAAAATCATTCTTAGCCTAAGAAGCTTAGCAATATACCAGCTGCTACCGCAGAACCAATTACACCGGCTACGTTAGGTCCCATAGCGTGCATCAAAAGGAAGTTAGAAGGATTGGCTTCTTGACCTACATTTTGCGACACACGGGCTGCCATTGGCACAGCAGAAACACCTGCCGAACCAATAAGTGGATTGATTTTTTCTTTGGTAAATAGGTTCATAAACTTAGCCAATAGCACACCACCGGCACTACCCATGGCAAAAGCAACAATACCTACCGATAAAATCATAATGGTTTGTACATTCAAGAAAGCATCTGCAGTGGCAGTAGCCCCCACGGTAATGCCCAAGAAAATGGTTACAATATTCATGAGTTCGTTTTGAACTGTTTTAGCCAAACGATCTACTACCCCACATTCTTTCATCAGGTTGCCCAACATTAAGCAACCAATAAGCGAAGCCGCCGATGGCAATAATAAACATACCACGACAATAATCACAATGGGGAAAATGATTTTTTCGGTTTTAGAAGGTGTACGCAACTGCTTCATCTCAATTTCGCGCTCTTTTTTGGTGGTAAGCGCACGCATAATAGGAGGTTGAATAACAGGTACTAACGCCATGTACGAGTAAGCTGCAACCGCAATAGGTCCTAATAATTCGGGAGCCAACTTAGAGGTTAAGAAAATGGCGGTTGGGCCATCTGCACCCCCAATAATACCGATAGAGGCAGCTTGCTCGGGAGTAAAGCCCATGGCAATGGCACACATAAAGGTAACAAAAATACCTATTTGGGCTGCTGCACCTAACAACAAACTTTTGGGATTTGCCAATAGTGGACCAAAGTCGGTCATAGCCCCTACGCCCACAAAAATAAGGCAAGGATAAATACCCAACTTTACACCCAAGTAAAGGTAATCCAACAAACCGGCATTTTCTGCCATTTCTTTCCAATGCACATGACCTCCTGCAAATAGTTCGCTATGGAATAAGCCTGCATCGGGTATATTGGTAAGAATCATACCCATGGCAATGGGCAATAGCAGCAAGGGCTCAAATTGTTTTACAATTGCCAAGTAAAGCAACAAACAACCAATGGCAATCATCACCAAATAGCGCCAATTGCCGGCTGTCCACTCTGCTATAATCTTAGTAATCCCCATCGAACCGAAGAAATCCGACAAGCTACTTGTCACAGAAAGGGTCTCATCTGCAGTTTCAGCCACATTTTGCTCTACTATTGCTACCTCTTCGACCACTTCTTCGGTTTCGGAGATTAGCATGATCTGATCGTCGTAATTGGCCACGGTATCGGCAGTTTGGGCTACCGCTACATTACCAAAAGACATCAAAGCAAGCAACAAGGTGATTAGATATCGAAATACATTTTTCATAGTGCACTCCTTATTCAATATCCAACAATGCATCGCCTTGCATCACGCTATTGCCGGCAGCTACGTGAATGGCTGTAACTTTACCATCGCGTGGAGCAGGAATATTATTTTCCATTTTCATGGATTCGATTACCATCACTGCTTGACCACGTTTTACGGCATCGCCCACTTTTACTGCAATGCTCACAATGCTACCGGGAAGAGGACTCACTACCGATTTAGCACCGGTAGCTGCTTTAGGAGCAGGAGCGGGAGCAGGAGCCGCCTTGGGAGCTGCTTTAGGAGCTGCTTTAGGAGCGGGTGCAGGTGCAGGTGCGGGTGCAGGTGCAGGCTCTTGACCTACAGCTTCAAATTCCAACAAAGGATCTCCTTGCAAAATGCTTTGTTCGGCACTTACCATGATAGCACGTACCACACCGTCATTTTGAGCAGCGATGTTATTTTCCATCTTCATCGATTCGATCACCATCAACGTATCGCCACGTTTTACAACTTGCCCTTCGGCTACTACCACTTTCAATACTTTTCCGGGTAGAGGCGATTTCATAATGCCGGATACAGATTTTGTAGCAGGTGCAGGAGCCGAGACAGGACGACGTACAGCCGTTGCTTGCATTACATCTGCTTCTACCTCTACTACATACGATTTACCGTTTACATTGACATTGGCTTTGCCATTTTGTGGGGCTTCTATACCCACTTCGTAAACATTACCGTTTATTGTAAATTTAAAATTTTTCATTTTTACTGTGATTGCTCGTTACTAACGAATTAAGTTATTTATACCAAATGTTTTAGAAGCCCACGCCGAATTTGGATTCGACACAATGGTAAGGACTTTGCTCTCGTTGTCGTGTTGGGGTTCCTTGCTCAATTGGATAGCCATGGCAATGGCAGCCAACTCTTCGCCTGTAATATCAACCGATTCTACAGGTTCGGCAGAAGGGACTACAGCAACGGGCTTTAAGTTGGTTTCTTTTTTAGGAGCATTAAGGCGTTGCATGATAGCGCCAAATAGCATCAATACAAAAACCAACAATATCAATAGTGTAACTACAAGACTAAAACCGATAAGGGTAATAATCCATGCGTTGGTCCAATTTACTGCTAATAGTACCATAATTTGCTACTTATAAAGGAATATTAGAGTGTTTTTTCAACGGATTGGTCAATCGTTTGTTTTTCAACGATTCAAACGCACGAATAACACGGAAACGAGTATTGCGAGGTTCGATTACATCGTCGATGTAACCCATAGAAGCGGCTTGATAAGGATTGGCAAACTTATCACGGTATTCTGCTTCTTTTTCGGCAATAAACTTGGCACGTTCTTCTTTATCTTCGATAGCAGCGATGGCTTTGGCTTGCAATACCTCAACAGCACCCGAAGGACCCATAACGGCAATTTCGGCACCCGGCCATGCATAGTTAAAGTCGCCACGAAGTTGTTTACAACTCATTACAATATGCGAACCACCATACGATTTACGGATAGTAACAGTTACCTTGGGCACTGTTGCTTCGCCATAGGCAAACATCAATTTAGCACCATGAACAATGATACCGGCATATTCTTGTCCTGTACCGAGCAAGAATCCGGGAACGTCCACTAAGGTAAGGATAGGAATATTGAAGGCATCGCAGAAACGTACAAAACGGGCAGCTTTACGAGAAGCATCGCAGTCTAACACACCTGCCAAGCAGCTGGGTTGGTTGGCAATAATACCGGTTGAAACACCGTTAAAGCGACCAAATGCACAAATAATATTGGGGGCATATTCCGGCTGAATTTCCAATACATCGTTATTGTCTACGATAGAAGTAATGATTTCTTTCATATCGTAGGGTTTGTTTGGATTATCAGGAACCAAGGTATTAAGCGCATCGTCGATACGATCTACCGGGTCGTCACATGGTACAACAGGTGCATTCTCCATGTTGTTTTGAGGAATGAATGAGATTAAACGACGCACGGTAGCCAAACCGTCTTGTTCGTTTTCGGCACGGAAGTGAGCCACACCTGTTTTGGTAGAGTGAACAGCAGCACCGCCTAATTCGTCTACAGAAACCGCTTCGCCTGTTACCGATTTTACTACTTTAGGACCGGTAATAAACATGTAGCTGTTTTCTTCGGTCATCATGATAAAGTCAGTTAGCGCAGGCGAATATACAGCACCACCGGCACAAGGTCCAAAAATCAACGAGATTTGAGGTACTACACCAGATGCCAAAATGTTGCGTTCAAAAATTTCGGCATATCCTGCCAAGGCGTTTGGTCCTTCTTGGATACGAGCGCCACCCGAGTCGTTGATACCAATAATGGGAGCTCCCACCTTCATGGCTTTGTCCATTACATGGCAAATTTTCAATGCTACTGTTTCGGATAGCGAACCACCAAACACGGTAAAGTCTTGTGCAAATACAAATACCAATCGACCATCGATAGTACCTTGACCTACCACAACACCATCTCCTAAGAATTTATCTTTATCCATGCCAAAGTTGGTGCAACGATGGGTTACGAACATGTCCATTTCCTCAAAACTACCTTCGTCCAACAACATTTCAATGCGTTCGCGGGCAGTTAATTTACCTTTGCTGTGTTGTGAGTCAATTCTTTTTTGACCACCTCCCAAACGAGCTTTTTCGCGTAGCTCGATAAGGTTTTGAATTTTATCTGTTGCCATTAGTTATAGATTATAGATACAAATTATTTCTTTTCACAGAATTCGGTAAGAATACCTGCTGTAGATTTGGGATGAAGGAAGGCAATCGTCATGCCTTCGGCACCGGAACGAGGGGTTTTGTCGATTAGTTGAACACCTTTGTCCGCTACTTCTTGTAAACGTGTTTCGATGTCGTTTACAGCGTAAGCTATGTGATGAAAACCGCCACGACCACCGTTTTTCTCGATAAATTTAGCGACAGTACTTTCGGGGCTGGTGGGTTCCAAAAGTTCGATTTTCACTTCGCCTACTTTCAAGAAAGCGGTTTTTACTTTTTGATCTGCAACTTCTTCAATTGCATAGCAGGTTAAGCCTAACACTCCTTCGTAGTATGGAAGTGCGTCTGCAATGCTTGGAACGGCAATTCCAAGGTGCTCAATTTTTGTTGGAATCATAACAATTTGATTTTAAAATGAATATTTGAATATAATTATTATCTACTTTTCAGGTCGATAGGATTTTTTATAATCCAATAGATGACCACCCAAACACTTGCGTTTGTATAGCAAATAAAACACGATTAGGGCAACTACTAACGGCCATACAATTATGTTTTGCACGATGCCCGACACATGATAGTAGTTCATTACAAAAAGCAACAAACCAAAAAACAGCTGAATACCTGCATACACCGACGACACCGCCACGTGATTGCGTTTACCCTCGTTGCACAAGAGCTGAAACAAGTGAATGCGATGCGGCTGAAAAATATTTTCGCCGGCAAACAAACGCTGCACGATGGTTAGTCCGGCTTCTATAAATATGCTGACAAACAATGCCAAGTATGCCACATTGCCTGTTTTTATCATCAATTTGATAAGCAGGTAAGTCATGATGTATCCTACTGCAATGGCACCCACATCGCCCGAAAAACATTTGGCCTGTTTGCGGGCATTGTAAAACAAGAATAGCAATGTAGGCAGCAAAGTAAAATACAATAGCTGAGCATCAACAAAAGGAGTAACGTATTGATTGATAAGCCAAAAAGGAATCAAGGACGAAAGTACCAAACCGCCCAACATGCCATTAAGACCATCCATAAAGTTGTACATATTGAGCAAGCCCACCGAAAAGCCCCAGCACATCACAATGGCAGACCATTGCACCACAGAGGGCATCAATGCCAAAGAGGATTCTTCCAACTGTATTTGCCAGAGCATCAACGCCATAGCAACCAATTGCACCAACAATCGCCACAAAAACCACACCTCTTCCAAATCGTCGACAAAGCTTACTATCGAAAGCAAGGTGAGCCCGATAAAAAAGCACCACGGAAAGCCTTCAATACCATGATACAGCAACACACCTGCATACACCATGTAGGAAACGAAGAAAATAAAACCTGTTCCGGTAATAACCGGTTGTGTATGAGAACTTCTGTGATTAACTCCTGCCAACATATTGCGTTTTCGAGCAAACGGGAAATAAGCCTGAAGCAAAAGTAGCAATAGTAGAAGTGTCGCTATATAAATCATGCTATGGGTTCGTATTTGTCTATTGAACGACAAATGTACAAAATTTAATTCTATAATACCCCAACATTTAAAGCAAATTCTTATCCAAATCCTTAATATCTACTTTTTTTTGGCAAATTCTTAATTTTCCACTACTTTTGTTTTTTGCGTATGCGCTTTTAAGACCAAACAGCCATGATAGCTGCCTTTAAAAAATACATCGGTTTTCTTAAAAATCCACACCAATGGTGGTCGATTTTAGGAAAGAACGCCACTGTCAATCACCATGTAAGTGCCTATCAGATAATGGCTTTTGCCGCACTTTGCACCGTATTGGGCAATGCGATAGAATACGCAGGTTGGATTTGGAGCAGCAGCATTATCGACTTTTTGGTCACGTTTATTTCGTTATTGGCAAGCTTCTACATTTCCTTCTTTTTTATCAAAATCTTTTACGAAAATACAGAACAACAACCGTTAGGAAATCACATTTGTATTCGTTTTGTAGCATTTGCATCGGCAGCCCTGTATTTTACCCTTGCATTGGTCGAATTGACACACATGCCACTGTTTTGGGTACTGAGTATCTATACGCTCAAATTGGTTTTAGAAGCTGTTCAGAGCCATTATATAGTGGTCGATGATAAACACAAATATACTTTTGTATGGGTTTGTAGCATCATTTTAGTGCTCACTCCTATCATCACCCAACACATCATTGAACTTATTGTCAAAATATAATTTATCCCAACAAGAACTATCCTTTGTATGTCTGCCATTCAGATACGAAATAAGAAAGCATCGTTCGACTACGAATTTATTGACACATACACCGCCGGTATCGTTTTAACCGGCACAGAAATCAAGTCGATTCGTGCCGGGAAAGCCGGTTTGGTAGACAGCTTTTGTATCTTTGAAAACGGCGAATTATGGGCAAAAGGCATCCATATCAACGAATATTTTTATGGCTCCTATAACAATCACTTGCCCAACAGGGATAGAAAATTATTACTCACCAAAAAAGAATTACGCAAACTTGCGCGCTCGCTTGCATCACCGGGCACTACCATTGTACCTACATTGCTATTTATCAACGAAAGGGGACTTGCCAAAGTAAACATTGCACTGGCAAGGGGTAAAAAAGAATACGACAAGCGACAAACCCTTAAAGAAAAAGACGACAAACGGCAAATGGAGCGCGCCAAACTAATTCGATACTGATGAAAATTATTATTGCAGGCGCAGGTGCGGTAGGAACCCACCTTGCCAAAATGCTATCGAAAGAAAAACATACCATTGTTTTATTGGACGAAAAAACCGAAAAAATAAAACAATTGGAAGCGAGCTACGAGATTTTAGCCGTAGTAGGAAGCCCTACTTCGCTAAAAGACTTGCGCGAGGCGCAAGTGCCCTCTGCCGACTTGTTTGTAGCTGTTACTCCCTACGAAAGTACCAACATTACAGCATGCCTACTTGCCACCAACTTGGGTGCCCAAAAAACATTGGCACGCATCGACAACCAAGAGTATCTACTACCCAAAAACAAGGAATTTTTTAAAAGTATGGGGGTAGACTCGCTTATCTACCCGGAACGATTGGCTGCCGACGAAATTGTGAATGGACTGAAAAAAGGATGGGTAAGACAGTACTTGGAGTTTTCGGATGGCGAGTTGGTGGTATTGGCCACAAAAATTCGTGCTTCCTCGCCACTTTGCGAGCAACAGCTCATGCAAGCATTTAATGCCAACGACCGTTTGCGCGTGGTTGTCATAAAAAGAGGCAATGACACCATCATTCCTACCGGCAAGGATATTATCAAAGAAAATGACATTGTGTACTTTTTAACCACCCGCAAGGGAATAGAAGAAGTGCGCATTTTGTCGGGGAAAGAAGAATTTGAAATAGACAGCACCATGTTTTTGGGAGCAAGTCGCATTGGCGTAAGGGCCATTCAAGAATTGCCTTCCAGCATGAATATCAAGGTTATCGAACAAGACAAAGAAAAAGGAATCAGTTTGCTCGAAAAAACCGACAAAGCCATGGTTATCAATGGCGATGGCAGGGACATTGGCTTGCTAAAAGAAGAAGACATCGAATCGTACGATGCCTTTGTTGCCCTTTCGGGCAACTCCGAAACCAATATCTTGGCATGCTTGGCTGCCAAAAATTTAGGAGTAAAGCGCACCATTGCCGAGGTAGAAAACAACGACTACATATCGATGGCAGAAAGTTTGGATATTGGTGCCATTATCAACAAAAAAATCATCGCTGCCAGCCACATCTACCAACTTATATTAGGGGGAGATGTATCGGTAAAATGCCTTACATTTGTGGATGTATTGGTGGTAGAACTCATGGCAGAAGACGATTCGTCCATTACCAAAGACTGCCTTAAAAACCTAAAACTTCCCAAAAATACCACCATTGGTGGCATTGTACGAAACGATAAAGGCATTGTGGCGGTTGGAGATACGCAGATTCAGGCAGGCGACAGGGTCATTGTATTCTGCGGCGAAGATACCGTACATAAAATCGAAAAATTGTTTAAGTAATGAAGGTACTCAACATACAGTCGGTGCTGCGCATCATTGGTTTTTTACTACTGATTGAAGCGCTTTTTATGCTGATTGCCACCTTTGTATCCATTGGTTATCAAGAAAATTTTTGGCCGCTGCTGTTTGCTTGCATTACCACCTCCACAGTAGGCGGCATATCCATCTTGTTTTGTCCGGACAAACAACCATTAGGAAAGCGCGAGGGATACCTGATTGTTGCCAGTATTTGGGTAGTATTTTCGCTTTTTGGCATGATTCCCTACTACGTAGGCAACTACATTCCTTCCTTTACCGATGCGTTTTTTGAAACCATATCCGGTTTTACAGCAAGTGGAGCATCCACCATTGCCGATGTCGAAGCATTGCCCAATGGCATCCTATTTTGGCGCACCCTGTGTCAATGGGTAGGCGGTATGGGTATTATCATTCTTTCGCTTGCTATTATTCCCATGGTAAGCGATGGCAGTATGTCGCTTCTTGCGGCAGAGATAACAGGTCCTACCAAAGAAAAAGTGCATGCCAAGGTAACACAAACAGCCAAAGCCATTTGGGGGCTTTACGTAACACTTAGTTTGATACAAGCCCTCTGTCTATGGTTAGCTGATATGGAGCCCTTTGATGCCATTTGTCATGCCTTTTCGACTATTTCTACAGGGGGACTCTCCACCAAAAACAATGGACTGATGTATTGGGACAGTGCTACTATCGATTACATTGTTACCTTTTTTATGTTCTTAGGGGGCGTTAACTTTAGCCTTATGTATTTGTTCATAAAAGGCCAATTTGGCAAGTTGCTTAAAAACGAAGAATTTTGGTGGTACACCGGCATGATTATCTGCTTTGCAGTGATCATTATGTTAAACCTACTCTATTTACACCCCGAGATTGACGTTGTTTCCAGCATTCGATACGCCATTTTTAACATGACGTCTATCATCAGTTCTACCGGTTTTTCACACGTCGATTACACCCAATGGTCTCCGCTTATATGGTCTATCATGCTATTTTGCATGTTGCTGGGTGGATGTTCGGGATCGACCTCCGGTGGTATCAAGATTGTGCGCATTGTTTTATTGCTAAAAAACACCTACCACGAGTTTAAGCGTTTGATACATCCCAATGCCGTTATTCCGGTTAGATTTAACGGACACGTAGTCAATACACAGATTATCAACAACGTGCTTGCATTTATTTTCTTGTACGTAATTGTGATGGGTATCAGTGTAATCATATTTACAGCTACCGGGTTGGGATTTGACGAAGCATTAGGCACCACCTTTGCTGCCCTTACCAACGTAGGATTAAGCATGGGCGAAATTGGCACAGGCGATTACTCAACTCTTACGGATGTTGCCAAATGGTACATGTCTTTCTTAATGTTGGTAGGTCGTTTGGAACTATTTACCGTTTTAATTGTACTGACTCCTGCATTCTGGAAAAAATAACATGCCTTTGGTTTCACAGCATATACTCCAAGCTCAACAAAGCTTCGGCACATCGGTCGCTGCCGAAAAGATTCCGACATGGCATGCCTGCAAAAATATCCAATACCCTCAACGACTTTCATTAGAACAATGCTCTTCGGAATGGACTGCACGCTATAAAGCCACCTTGGTAAATGGGAGTACATTGGTCGATTTGACCGGTGGAATGGGAGTAGATTGCAGCTTTTTATCGGATGCTTTTGCACAAACTACCTACGTAGAACAATCGACGCAATTGTGCCAATTGGCACAAAACAACTTTAGTGCCCTTCACAAAACCATACGGGTCATTAACGACACATGTGAGCACTATTTACTTGACATGCCCACTGTCGATGTTATTTTTATCGACCCCGCACGCAGGGATCAAAAAGGGGGTAAGATGGTAGGATTAGCAAGTTGCAGCCCCAATCTATTGGAAATAGGTGCGCTTTTGCTGCAAAAGTGCCAAACGCTACTTATCAAATTATCGCCCATGATCGATATAGACGCGGTAGTAAACGTATTTCCAACCACCACAGCCATACACATCGTATCGGTCAAGAACGAATGCAAAGAGGTGCTCCTAAAAGTAGAAAGCCAACCTACAGCGCCTACAGAACCTGTGCTACATTGCATCAATCTATTGCCCGGGCAAAGCACCTACACGCCCTTTTGTTTTACACGAGCTCAAGAACGCAGTTGTACCGTTTCCTACGCAGCTCCTCTTACCTACTTGTACGAGCCCAATGCCAGCATCCTAAAAGCAGGAGCGTTTAAGCAGGTGGCAGTACATTATGGTGTACAAAAA
>JAFVZF010000144.1 GCA_017508305.1 Paludibacteraceae bacterium
AAGAAACAGCCGTCGTGATGATGCCGCCCCCAAAAAATCGTTTCAAAAAGCATCATCCACTAAACCACCACAAAAACGTGGTGTTAAACCTGTAAAAAAAGAAGAGAACGATGGAACCATCCGTTTAAATCGTTGCTTGGCAAATGCCGGTATCTGTTCGCGCCGCGAAGCAGATGTCTACATACAAGCCGGTGTGGTTACTGTTAATGGACAAGTAGTAACCGAGTTGGGAACTCGTGTAAAGCATACCGACAAAGTTATGTTTCACAACCAGCTGATTCAGTCCGAAAAGAAAGTGTATATCCTACTCAATAAACCCAAAAATACAGTAACTACCGTATCCGATCCTCGTGGTCGAATGACTGTAATCGACTTGATACGTGGAGCAGGAGTGGAGCGTGTTTATCCTGTTGGTCGATTGGATAGAAATACAACTGGTGTGTTGCTGCTTACCAATGATGGAGAAATGACCGAGAAATTGACCCATCCTCGTTTTGAGAAAAAGAAGATTTATCAAGTATCGCTCGATAAACCATTGGCAGTAGAGGATTTTGATAAGTTAAAGGAAGGTTTTCACTTGGAAGATGGTTTTATCCAAGCCGACGAGTTGGAGTATGTAAAGGATAGCAAGCGCATGGAAGTGGGTATCGAAATCCACTCGGGACGTAACCGTATTGTGCGTCGTATGTTTGAACATTTGGGATACAAGGTAGAAAAGTTGGACAGGGTCTACTTTGCCGGTTTGACCAAATACAACCTGCCTCGTGGTAGATGGCGCTTCTTAACCGATGCCGAAATTAACGCTTTAAAAATGGGAGCATTTGAATAGTATGCTAAAGGACGAAAAAGCATTGGTTATTTTTAGTGGTGGACAAGATTCTACCACTTGTCTTTTTTGGGCAATACGTCACTTTAAAGAAGTAGTGGCAGTAACGTTTGATTACGGTCAGCGTCACATAGCCGAAATTCAATGCGCAAAAGCCATTGCCGATGAGTTGGGCGTAGAACACCATGTGTTAGACATGGCTTTACTAAACCAATTGGCACCTAATTCGCTGACGCGTACCGATATTCCTGTGGACGAATCCATTCCTGATGGCAAGACTACGCCTAACAGCTTGGTGGAAGGCAGAAATATGTTGTTTTTGACTTTTGCAGCCATCATGGCAAAGACCAAAGACATTCGTCATTTGGTAACGGGCGTTTGCGAAACCGACTTTAGTGGCTATCCGGATTGTAGAAACGTATTTATTCAATCGCTCAATGTTACCCTTAACTTGTCGATGGATTACCAATACGTTATACATACGCCACTGATGTGGTTGGATAAAGCCCAAACGTGGCAATTGGCAGACGAAATGGAACGTTTAGACTACATACGAACCAAAACATTGACCTGTTACAATGGTATAATAGGCGATGGTTGTGGACATTGCCCTGCATGCACCCTTCGCCGCAACGGATTAGAAAAGTATGTTAGTCAAAAGTTGCGTGTAAGCGAGAACAATGATAAGCTTGCTTAATCATTGCCGAGCGGGAGCAACTTCATGAGGGCGTAGCCCGAATAAAGTCTAAAGTCGTTTAGATGTTTAGTCGAATTTTTCTTTGTCGATTCACCGAATCACCCATTATTCGGGCACTTCGACAGGCTCAGTGACCGAATAGGGTCGCATCACCGAATCACCAAATCACCGAATAACCAAATCACCAAATCACCAAATCACCATTTATGTCACTTACACAATTAGGAAATAAAAACACGCAGTATCCAACTGACTATTGTCCGGAGGTATTGGAATTTTTTGAAAACAAGCATCCGGATAACGATTATTTTGTAAAATTTAATTGTCCAGAGTTTACAAGCCTATGCCCCATTACAGGACAACCCGATTTTGCTACCATTTACATCAGCTATATGCCCGATAAAAAAATGGTAGAAAGCAAGTCGCTTAAACTGTATTTGTTTGGGTTTAGAAATCGTGGCGATTTTCACGAAGATTGCGTGAACATCATCATGAAGGATTTGATTAAATTGCTAGATCCTAAATACATCGAAGTGTGGGGTAAATTTATGCCTCGTGGCGGCATCAGCATCGACCCTTATTGCAATTATGGAAAAGAAGGCACTAAGTACGAAATCATGGCCATGTATCGCTTACAGAACCATGATATGAATCCCGAAAAGATTGATAATCGTTAATTTAAAGGGTGATTTTTGCGTTATACTCGTCCTCAAAATCCTCATTTACGTATAGTAAACTCCGGTTTTTCGGACTTCGTATGCCTTAAAATCCCTCCTTTAAATGAACGATTAGATTGTGAGTGCTCTAGCTCCTAACTTTTGGTAGCGCGGAGCATTTCGCGTTTTCCGGGAGGACCGGGTAGGCGTTCGGTGGTAAAACCTACGCTTTGTAGCCTTCTTCTTATAACACCCTTGGCGCAGTACGTAACCAGTACGCCGCCGGGGTTTGTTTTTTCGTAGATGTGTTTGAAAATTTCTTCTGTCCACATTTCGGGTTGCTTGTCGGGCGCAAACGCATCAAAGTAAATGACATCGAACTTGCCTGTTAAGGGCAGCAGAGTAAGGTCGTTGTGTAGTTTGGTAAAGGTAAAATGTGGGCTTACCGCGTAGGGCTCATTCCATGGGCATTGATGTAATGCTTTAAGTACTTTGGTCGCAGTGTCGGGTAGATTGTAGTTTAATTGCTCGATTGTTTCTAAGGGCAAGGGGTATAGCTCGCACGTAGTGTAATTGACAGGTAAGTATGACCTTTCGGCGGCCATATAAGTTAAAATAGCATTAAGACCTGTCCCAAATCCAATTTCCAACACCGAAATAGGTTGTATAGGCAAGGCATATAGCCCTGTTTGAATGTACACGTGCAACGCTTCGGTTACCGCTCCATTGGTGGAGTGGTAGTGTTCGTCCATGTCGGGGCGATATAGTGTACTACTACCGTCTGCAGTGGTTTGGATTTCTATGCGGGGTAACATCTTGGATAGGGCTGTCTCTTGTCAAAAGTTAGGGGTGGGTTGTATATAGTTTGTCGGGGGCTTCGACAGGCTCAGCCACCGACAAACTGTAACTATTTTTTCCTTATTTACAAAGTTCTGCCGCTTTATTAAGTGCTTCGTTGATGTTTGAGCAGATATATTCATCACTCAAAACTTTGTTGAAACCAGCTTTTTTAAGGGTCTTTTTAACACTATCTTTTACCCCAGATAGAACAATCTGAATGCCTTCGCGTTTAGACTGAAGGCACAATGATTCCAAGTTGTGAATACCCGTTGAGTCGATGAATGGCACTTTACGCATTCGGATAATACGTACTTTGGGTTTGTTGCCTAAACTGTGCATTAAATCATCAAATTTATTGGCAATACCAAAGAAGTAAGGACCGTCAATTTCGTACACCTCTGTACCATCTGGAATATTCAATTTTTCTTCGTGTAGTTGAACGTCGGTTTCGGCATTGGGGTCAATCTCTTTTTGGAATACCTTGATAGAAACGGCTTCTGTCGTACGTTTTAAGAATAGTACAACAGCCATTAGTAAGCCAATTTCGATGGCAATGGTAAGGTCAAATACCACAGTAAGGATAAAGGTGGTAATGAGTACTGCAAAATCTGATTTTGGATTTTTTGCCAACGAAACAAATGTTTTCCAACCGCTCATGTTGTAAGCAACCATTACTAATACGGCTGCTAAACAGGGCATAGGAATCATTCCAACTAATTTTCCCAAAAATAGTAATACCAACAATAATACGACTGCGTGAATAATACCAGCAATAGGCGTGCGTCCGCCATTGTTGATGTTGGTCATGGTACGAGCAATGGCACCTGTGGCAGGAATGCCGCCAAAAAATGGAACTACTACGTTGGCAATACCTTGCCCAATTAACTCGGTGTTAGAATCGTGCTTGTCGCCAATAACACCGTCTACAACCATGGCTGATAGTAATGATTCGATGGCTCCTAAAATAGCAATGGTAAAGGCAGCAGGAAATAGCGATTGCACAATGCCCAAAATGGTTTCACCTTCTTTAAGGTTCATTTCGGGTAGAGAAGGGGCGGGCATTCCTTGTGGCAAGGTATATAAGTCGCCAATGGTGCTGATGCTTTTAACTCCTTCTATAGCGGTAAATTCGTCTAATAACCATACTGCCAAGGTGGCCACAATAATGGCAACTAACGATCCGGGTATCTTAGAAGATATTTTTGGTGTAAAAATAATGATGAGCAAACTCATAAGTGCAATACCAAACGACCACCAGTTAATGTCACCTGTGTGTTGGAAATAGCACCACCATTTGTGTAGAAAGTCAGCAGGAACATCGGTTATACCCAATCCAAAGAAATCGTTCATTTGGGTAGAGAAAATGGTTAGTGCAATACCGCCGGTAAAGCCAACAATAACAGGGTAGGGTACAAACTTGATGATGGTTCCTAAACGCAGTGCTCCCATGGCAATGAGCATAATGCCTGCCATTATGGTGGCTATCATTAGACCACTTAAACCATGTTGTTGAATAATGCCGTAAATAATAACGATAAAGGCACCGGTAGGACCACCAATTTGCACTTTTGTGCCGCCTAAAAGCGAAATAAGAAAACCTGCAATAATGGCGGTAACTAAACCTTCTGTTGGACCAACGCCAGAGGCAATACCAAAAGCAATGGCTAATGGTATGGCAACGATACCTACAATGATACCTGCCATAAGGTCGGTACTAAATTGTTTGCCGTTGTACCCTTTTAAACATTTGAAAAAGGTAGGCTGAAAAACGAATTTATTTTTCATAAAATATGTTGATAAAAACTAAATTCTAAAAATAGGGCACAAAGGTACAAAATATAAAGGAGAATTGAGAAAGGAGAAAGGAGATTTTTTGTGCGAGGTGAGCGCAGAAGCCAAACTTGTTTGGATTATGCCGAACCGATGCCAAAAAACACGAAATGCGAAGCATTGAGTAAAGTTTTGATTATGCCGAGTCACGAAAAATTTCATGAGCGCAGCGAATAATTTTTGTTTCGGCGCTTCATTCAAAGCCTACGCTCTTCGCGGCATTTTTGCTTTTCCTCGCTAAAAATGCGATGTCCGCTTCGCTTTTTAACGCATTTTCTTAACGCTCGTCATACACAAAAATGTATTTCCGCTCAATCACGATGTCTTTTCATTGAACCGCCTCAACGATTAAACGATTCACCATCGCGCAGCGATTTTGTTTCGGCCTGTCGAAGGGTGTTTGGGTATAATAAAAGCGGGCACTTCGACAAGCTCAGTGTCCGCTTTCTATTTTAGCGCAATCTACAAGCGACTAGTGACAGTTGATAGTCATTAAGTAGCGTTCGGCTTCGATGGCAGCTTTGCAACCACTGCCTGCCGAGGTGATGGCTTGGCGATATGTGGGGTCTGCAACGTCGCCAGCAGCAAAGATACCTTCTATATTGGTTTTGGGCGACGAACCTTGGGTTTTGATGTAACCCACTTCGTCCATGTCAATGTAAGGTTTAAAGATTTTTGAGTTGGGTTGATGACCAATAGCCAAGAAGAAACCGTCAATATCGATGTGCACTTGTTCCTCGTTTTCTTCGCCTTTGTTCTTTACTAAATTAGCTCCTTCTACAACTCCATCGCCTGTAAGACCTACTGTTTGGTGCTTGTATAAAATAGTAATGTTTTCTTTGTTCTTAACCCTGTCTTGCATTACTTGCGATGCACGTAAAACATCACGGCGCACAATTAAATAAACGTGTTTGCAAAGTGAAGATAGGTACATGGCTTCTTCGCAAGCGGTATCGCCACCGCCTACGACGGCTACTACTTTCTTTCTGTAAAAGAACCCGTCGCAAGTTGCGCATGCCGAAACACCAGAACCTGCGTATTTGACTTCGTCTGCTAATCCAAGGTATTTGGCTGACGCCCCTGTTGCAATGATAATGGTATGCGCCAAAAGGGTGGTTGTACCATCAATGGTTACTTTGTAGGGTTTTTCAGAAAAGTCAACTTCGGTAGCAATTCCCCAACGAATATCCGCACCAAAGCGTAGGGCTTGTTGGCGTAAATCGTCCATCATTTGTACGCCGGTAGTACCTTGAGGGTAGCCGGGAAAGTTTTCAATTTCTGTGGTAGTGGTAAGTTGTCCGCCGGGTTGAATGCCTTCGTAAACAACAGGATTAAGTCCGGCACGCGATGCGTATATAGCAGCGGTTAGCCCGGCAGGACCGGAACCTAAAATAAGGCAGTTTAAAA
The DNA here is from genome assembly GCA_017508305.1 of Paludibacteraceae bacterium. Taxonomy (GTDB): domain Bacteria; phylum Bacteroidota; class Bacteroidia; order Bacteroidales; family Paludibacteraceae; genus Enterocola. The sequence goes on from JAFVZF010000144.1 coordinate 6,257, forward strand.
TACTTGCTTGTTCCATGGTTATCGAATGTCTATGATTTGTGCTTTTGGATATTTCTTTAGGTCAAATGAAAGATCCTTTTCGCTGTAATTTTGGTTGGTTTTAATATTTATGATATCGATGGTATTGACCATGCCATTCTTGCCATGTGTACTAATTTGAATGGGGGTGTAATTTTGTGTGTCGATTTTAATCGATAATTTAAAGTAATCTTCGCTTCTATCTTCGGGATATAGGTTGATAGTGGCTATGTTTTTGCCATTTTCTTGAGAATATTCGGGTGCCGGAATTTGGTAGCCTTGGTTGTAAGTGCTTATAATCTGTGTAGGATCGATGTCACTCACTTCGCTTTCTGCCGGCTGGCTGATGGT
>JAFVZF010000145.1 GCA_017508305.1 Paludibacteraceae bacterium
AAATTTGATTTGCCATTACTCTCGGTTTGTATTATCTTTAAATAAGATAAACTGCACCTCGGCAATGCCAAATTCAAATAAATTTGATTTGCCATTACTCTCGGTTTGTATTATCTTTGTCCTAAATTATTATAGCTATGACAACACAATCTGACACCAGCTGCTTAGAATACGATGACGACGCAGCTATCGCATTTATAATGAAACGATTACCCGATAATCTAAAATCGGTTATCGACGAAGATGATGTACAGTACCTATTGGATGTTATGTACGAGTATTACGAAACTAACAACTTCTTGGACGAAGAAACCGACGAAACCGTCGAAATTGCCGAAGAAGATTTGTTGCAATACATCTTGGTAACGGCAAAAAAAGACGGCATGGACGTGGCTAAATTTACCGCAGAAAACATACAAGTTTTATTGGATATCGAGTACGAATATTCAAAATCGTTGGGCGTATATTAAATAATTGTTTCTGCATGAAACAAGTCAGCGTTATTTTACTTAACTACAACGGGCAGAAACACTTAAAAAGATTTCTGCCGTCGGTGTTGCAATACACACCCGAGTACTTGGCGGATATAATCGTGGCAGATAATGCCTCGACCGATAATTCTTTGGCATGGCTAAAAGAGAACTATCCGCAAATTAAAACCATGTCGTTTGAAAAAAACTATGGATTTGCAGATGGGTATAATATTGCTATAGGCAGGGTAAAAACGCCGTTTGTTGTTTTGTTAAATACCGACGTCGAGGTAACCAAAGGGTGGTTGCTACCGATGTTGCGTTATTTTGAGCAACACTCTAAAGTGGTGGCACTGCAACCCAAAATTTTGCAGTATAAAAAGAAAACGCATTTTGAATACGCCGGCGCATGTGGTGGCTATATGGATATATTTGGCTATCCTTTTTGTCGGGGGCGTATTTTTGATTGTCTTGAAAAGGATAAGGGGCAATACGATGTCCCCTGTAAGGTTTTTTGGGCATCAGGTGCTTGCTTAATGGTGCGCAGAGTAGATTTTGTGGATTACGGTGGCTTTGATGAAAACTTTTTTGCACACCAAGAAGAAATTGATTTATGTTGGCGCATCAATGCCCGTGGTAGAGAAGTGGCTGTGGTGCCCTCTTCGGTGGTGTATCATTTAGGTGGGGGGACACTCTCGATGCAAGATGCACGCAAAACCTACCTTAATTTTAGAAACAACCATTTTTTACTATACAAAAATCTATCGACAGGTAGATGGATGGTGCTGAGTGTCATTCGCTTCTTCTTGGACTATATGGCAGCATTTTCTTTTCTACTGCAAGGAAAACTACAAGATGCCAAAGCAGTGGTAAAAGCACGTATTGATTTTTTACGTATGAAATCGACTATTCGTCCGTTGCGAAAGGTGAATATGCAACACACCATTTGTCCACGTATTCCTTTGGTGTATCGTGGCTCTCTTCTTTTTAACTACTATATTTTAAGGAAAAAGACTTATACGCAACTATTTGCCAAAAGCAAGGATTGAGCATTCTCAATGGCGGCTTGCGAAATGGTGGTGCCGCTTAACATACGAGCAATGGCAGTAATGCGCTCGTCGTGGGTCAGTAGGGTTACCTCTGTTTGGGTGTCGTCTCCCTCTGTTTTTCGTACAAAGTAGTGTTCCTTGCCCATCGCTGCTATTTGGGGCAAGTGAGTAATACAGATAATTTGGGCATTTTTGCTCATTTTTTGTAGCATATTACCCATTAGCGAAGCTGTTTCGCCCGATATACCGGTATCTATTTCGTCAAAAATAAGGGTAGGCAAGTTGCTGCAGTCTGCCATGAGGTATTTTATGCAAAGCATAAAACGAGAAATTTCGCCTCCCGAAGCAATTTTTCCGGCTGCCTGCAAATGGGTGTTTTTACCGGGTGCATACAAAAACTCAATGCTGTCCTTTCCCGATGCAGTAAGCCCCTGAAGGGCTTGAACCTCTACTTGTACCGAGGCAGCTTGCATACCCATATCATGGAGCAATCCCTCAATAAGCGGTGCTATTTTGCCGGCGGCCGTAAGTCGTTTACGGTGTAACTCATCGGCAAGCGTAGTGGCTTCTTGTAGCAGTTGTTTTTGTTGTTCTATAAGTGCAGCTATATTTTCGTCAGTGTTTTCCCATTGATGCAGTTGCTCTCTTAAATTGTCACGTAGGGCTATAAGTGTTTCTATCTTATCTGCTCTGTGTTTCTGCAACAATCCGTACAGAGTATTGAGTCGTAGCTGATTGGCTTCCAATTCGGCAGGATTGGCTTCGATACGCTCTGCTGCTGTGCCGACGTCGTTGGCAATATCTTTTAGCTCAATGTATGTTTCGTTGATGCGGTCTACCCATTGTTGGTACGTTTCTTTATAGGATGCAATGGACGATAGTTTGCCGTCTATCTCTTTTAGTTGGCTAATAATACCACCCTCTTCTGTGAGTATATGCGCTACTTGGTAAAGGTGCGACTTGATTTCGTGTGCATGTTCCAATAGCTCATTTTCGGCCTCTAATGTTTCCAATTCTCCTTCTTGTAGTTGAGCTTGCAATAGTTGGTTGTACTGAAACTGAAGGTAATCGCTTTCCGATTTGGCTCTTTCTTGCATGGCAATAGCTTCTTCCAACTGTTTGCCTATTTGTTGGTACTGCAAGAATACAGTGTGGTACTTGTCCAATAAATCTTGGTTTTTGGCAAAAGTATCTACTACTTGTAGCTGAAATTTGCTGTCTCTGAGCAGTAAGTTTTCGTGCTGCGAATGTACATCGATAAACAAGGCACTCAATGTTTTGAGTACGCTGGCACTAACCGGCGAATCGTTCAAAAATTGACGTGTTTTGCCAGAACGATACAACTCTCTGCGCAAAATGCAACAATCACTATAGTCTAAGTCGTTTTGCTCAAAGTACGATTGTAATTGGTAGGGAGCAATCTGAAAGGTAGCTTCGATGGTACATTTGTCTTGCCCATCGCTAATAAATTTTGTATCAGAACGAGCTCCCAATACCAAGTTGAGGGCACCCAATAGAATGGATTTGCCGGCACCTGTTTCGCCCGTAATCACCGAAAAGCCGGGACCAAAGGTGAGCTCTAACTCTTTGATGAGTACAAAATTCTTTATGTATAGTGATTGCAACATACTATTTTAGTGCATCCATTTTGTATTGAAGGGTAGGTAGAATGTAGCTTAAAATATCGTATGCAGTTTTTCTCTCGTCGGTGGTAGCCTTGGAATAAATGCTAATCAGTTCGTCCAACTTGGTTTCTAAAAATTCTCCTACAATGATGTTAGAAGGACGTTCTTTGTAAATTTCTTTTAGGGTGGGCAATCCTTGTGCAATGCGATTACGGCTTTTTTCGGCAGTGATACCCATTTCGTCCAATCCCAATCGATGATAGGTGTAAAGGTATTGGCGATACGGTTGGGCAATATCATCCATAATGCTGGTAATTAGCGCATAGCGATTTCTGCCATCCTCAAAGGCACGCCAACCTTTTTCGCTGGTGCTTTGTGCTTGATTGACAATGTCTTCTGCTTTTCCATAAAAGGCAGTGCCACCCATAGGCGAGAACGAATCAAAGTCGGTCCCGATGATGATGTAGGCGTAGAATGCCAATACCTCGGTGAGGTTGTTGCCAAAATTGCTTTCTTCAAAGGTGAGTGCATCGCTTTCGTTGTACGAAAAAACAACGTTGGGATCGTTAAAGCTAAATATGGGCGATTTGTAGTTGCTATTGTAAATAGGACGAGTGGATTGTACTTGAATTTCTGCAGCAAAATTATCGCCGTTTTGCGAGTTGATAATCATATAAATACTGCATTCTATGCGTTCTTCGGTTAAGTATTCGTAGTCGGTCCAACGACGATCGTTCATAAATTCGGTAATGGCTCTTTGTAACGATTCAAACACCGAGCGATTGGTGCCTTGCACTTGGTCGGCATTGACAGTTACCTGACAGTTTAATTCTTGTGCCATGAGTGTAGCACAGAATAACCATCCGATGCACATTATAACTATTTTTCTAACCATTTGCATAGCGTATTGATGATGTCTTTGGCAACTTCTTGTTTGGTTTTAAGGGGGAAATGCTCAACGCCTCCTTTGCTGTCCAATATAGCAACTTGATTATTGTCATGCCCAAAGCATGTGCCCGGGTTTTTGAGTGAATTGAGCACGATAAAATCCAAGTTTTTGCGTTGCAATTTGTCGGTGGCATTGGCGGCTTCATTGTCGGTTTCCAAGGCGAAACCCACCAATACCTGATGGGATTTTTTTTGCCTACCTAAGGCAGCGGCAATATCTTGAGTGGGTTGTAATTGAAGGGTAAGGTCGTCCTTGCCACGTTTAATTTTGCTGTCTGCTTGGTAGATAGGAGTAAAATCGGCTACTGCAGCGCATAAAATAGCGGCATTAGCAGTGGTAAAATATTGGGTAGCTGCGTGGTACATGTCGGCTGCCGACTCTACTGCAATCACGTTAATGTTGGGATGCTGTGCTTTTAGCTGAACAGGACCGGAAATTAACTGTACGTTAGCTCCTTTTTGGGCGCATTCTTCTGCCAAAGCATATCCCATCTTTCCGGTAGAATAGTTGCCGATAAAGCGTACAGGGTCTATTTTTTCGTACGTGGGTCCGGCGGTGATTAAAATGGTTTTGCCTTTCAGTGGCGCATTGCCCTCAAAATACGAAGCGACGTACTGCGCAATGGTTTCAGGCTCTGCCATGCGTCCTTTACCTTCTAATCCGCTTGCCAAGAAACCACTTTCGGGTTCAATGAGTTGCACTCCCTGTTGACGCAATATAGATAGATTATTTTGCGTGGCGCAGTGGGCGTACATGTCCAAGTCCATGGCAGGAGCCGCAAAGATAGGGCAACGAGCCGACAGGTAGGTGGTTGTTAGTAAATTATCGGCAATACCATGTGCCATTTTTGCCAAGGTATTGGCAGTGGCAGGCGCAATAATGTACGCATCAGCCCACAAACCCAACGATACGTGGCTGTTCCATCGACCATCGGTAGGATCAAAAAAATCGACCAATACCGGATTCTTTGACAAGGTGGCCAAGGTAAGCGGAGTGATAAACTCTTTTGCTTTTTCGGTCATAACGACCTTGACTTCGGCACCTCTTTTTACCAAGTCGCGTATCAATGAGGCAGTTTTGTAGGCTGCAATACCGCCTGTAACACCTACCAAAATATGCTTACCTTGCAATTTTATTTGATTTTAGCAGGGTTGCGGAAATAGGTTTTATCTTCGATGTATTCTTGCGTTGCCAACAAAACAGGTTTGGGCAAACGTTCGTAGTATTTAGAAATTTCGGTTTGCTCGCGATTGTCAAACACTTCGGCTTCCAAATTATCAACGGCATTGCTCGAGAATTCTTCCAATTTGCGTTTCAATTCGTCTTTCATTTCAACGCTAATTTGGTTGGCACGTTTGCCAATAATGGCTACGGTTTCGTATACATTCTCTGTGTTTTCACACAAGCTGTTTACGTCGCGAGTAATGGTGTTAATGGGGGCGTTCGATTTTTTGTAATCCATAACTGTATTAAATAGAATGTTCAATAATTTTATGCAAGTGTTCTGCCATTTTTTCTACCTCTTTTTTATGCTTGCTGTCGGCATGTTCTTGCAGGTAGTAGTAGCATTCTTCTCGTGCATCTTCGCATCTTTCGATCAATTTTTCTGCTACACTGTTAATGGCTTCGTGGTATTTGGCTCTTACGATAATCAATGCTAACTCGCTAATATGCTTAGAGTCGGGGTAATCGTTCATGGCGTTTTGTGCTGTTACAACAGCTGCACGATAGTTGTTACCCATGTAGTTGCCTAAATTATAGTAAAGTTTGGCATTGAGGTATTCTCTCTCTGCCAGTTTGTCGTACATCTCGTTTTGTAATTCTTTGGCCTTTGGTGCATTCACATGGTGAGGAAATTGCTCCATGAATAGCTGAAAATGTTCTATTGCTTTTACGGTTGGGGTTTGATCCAGCTCCGCTTCGGGCGATTGCATGTATTCAGAGTACGCCAACATAAAGAGGCATTCTGCATAATTTTTACCGCGCAAGTACGTGTTTACGTATGTTTTGTAATAGTGTTCGGACGATATATAATCTTTCCGTTTAAAATAGCTGGTCGATAAAAGGTAAAGTATATTTTCCGATTTTTCTGTTCCTTTAAATTGGGTAGAAATATCCTCCAATAAACGAATGGTTTTCTTATAATCTTCTTGCTCAAAATACTCCAAGGCAGCTTTGTATTTCATCTCGCCGTCTTGACTTTTAAGCAGACGATTGTAGTATTTATCTGCCCATGCAGGCATTAAAATACCACTGAGTAGGAGGGTTATTATCAGAAAAAAGACTTTTTTCATAAGTCTGCAAAGATAATAAATAAATGAGAATAGAAAAAATCTTACTTCCACTTATACACCATTTTAGGTGTAAATAGGCGTTTGATGTGCAGAAATAAGTTAATAAGTGGTAAAAGAATGTCCAAAAGTGTAACGCCAAAGTAAAATTTCTTTTCGCCTAACTGTTTGGCCGTTGCATTGATTACGCTTACTTGAACAACGTTACGTAGCAAAAATACCAAACCGGCCACTGCCAAACCAAAGGGATAACAAAGGCAGGCTGTCGCAATAAGTAGTCCGTAAAAGCCCAATCGACTTAGCAATTCGATGCCGATAAACAGCTTGTTGCTCCAACGGTAGTAGTTGGAGGTTGATAAGTGTCTGGATTTTTGTTGCAACCACAGATCGAACGATTCTTTGG
>JAFVZF010000146.1 GCA_017508305.1 Paludibacteraceae bacterium
ACACATTTTGCTTAACGTTTTTGCACATATAAATCTTTTTCCGACCTCCACCAAATGTCGTCAGATTGAATCGCCTCAATACCTCACCGCCTCACCATATAACAAAGTCTGTGCTATTGCCAAACTATATGCATAAAAAAAGTTCCACTAATGTGGAACTCTTCTGCGGTGCGGACGGGGCTTGAGCTCGCGCTTCGCGCAAGCATTACCCGCGACCGTGTCTATTTTTTGAGGTCACGGGTTCAAGTCTGTACTGTGTTCGAATGGTATATAAAACGAAAAAAGGTTCCTGTTTAGGAACCTTTTCTGCGGTGCGGACGGGACTTGAACCCGCGACCTCCGGCGTGACAGGCCGATATTCTAACCAACTGAACTACCGCACCAAGACGTTTTCTGTCTCAATTGCGATGCAAAGATAGTATGTATTTTTTGATTGTGCAAGTGTTTTTAAATAAAAATATGCAATTTATTTCATTTTACCCTACCACGAAACTGTAACTATCGTTCTGCTCATAATAAAATGTATGGGTAATATCTTGATAGACAACAGTTAATTTATTTTCTTGGATATGGCAGGTAAATTGGGTAAAATCGGGCTCGTTGGTAGTTAATTTTTTATACATGGCTTCCTTTGCGCACCAGTGCAACAGCATATACTTTATAGCATCTTGGTTTTGATGGATGCCGGATAGCTCTGCTGCATTTAAAAATTTAGGAGCAATGCGCTCCACTCTTTCGGAGTTATATTCTATGTCTATGCCAATTTTAAAAGGCGCAATTGCCACCGCTACAAATCCTTTTGTATGCGAAATGCTGATGTGTGCTTGTTGGCTTTGTAGGTAGGGAGTGCCGTCTGCTTGATAGGCTATTTCTTGAAAACCACCGCATAGGTGTGCTACGAGCAAGCGGCTTGCCAAGCGTTCTTTTTGTCGCGTAGGGTTATTTATGCCTTCTAACGATACGGCAAACCTCTTGTCAATGAGGTTTTGCAGTGTTTCTATGCTTTCGGTAAGCTGCCAAATGGCATATCGTATGCCGTTTATCTGCTCCTCTTTTATAATCATGGTTCCCAGCGTGTAGTTTCGATGATATGACGAATATCTTCGCTGATGTAAGAAATGACAGGAGCTAAGGAGTCTTTGTTGGGATGGTTGTCAAAATACAAAGCACCCCTCAAAAAGTGTTTGGTACTGTCTGTTACTAAAAATTGTACAGACGATGCAGTGTTGCCTTTTATTTCGTACATCATTCCGTATACTTGTTGGGTACTATCAATAAACGGGTTTTCTACAATGGCATCTGCTTTAAACGCATGTTTGTATACAAACGTGCGCGAATCTTCGGCAATCTCCTGAAAATTACCTTTAATTTGTTTGTAGCTAAAGTAGATGCGTGCATTGTACAAGGGATAAACAATGTCAAACCAAGCCGTATCTTTTGGGTTGGACTTGATGTAGGCAATGTTGTTGGGGTACTCAAAAGAGTAGGAAAGGGTACTGTCACTGCGTTTGTACGTTTTTTCTGCCAGATGAATGCGAAAATACGAACGAGGTTTTGGCGTGAAATGTTGGCAAGAGGTACATAGTATGCCTATCGTTGCATAGCAAACCAAAAGTATGTTAGTTATTTTGCTCACTTTCTCTTTCTTCGATGGTTAATTTGATCGACTTAATGCGACGTTTGTCGGACGATACAATGGTAAATTTGTAGTGCTTAAACTGAATTTCCGATTCTTGGTCGGGAATTTCGCCTTTTAACTCCAAAATCAGTCCTGCCAATGTTTCGGCTTCGCCAATGCTGCCGATAAAATCTTCGCGGTGGATATTTTTTATTTTAAAGAAATCGTTGAGTAAGATTTTTGCCTCAAATAGGTAAGTGTGATCGTTTAGGGTAACGTACATACGTTCGTCGTCCTCGTCGTATTCGTCTGTAATCTCGCCTACAATTTCTTCCAATATATCTTCCATGGTAATGATGCCTGCCGTTCCGCCAAATTCATCTACCACAATAGCTATGTGGGTTTTGCTTTGCTGAAAATCTTCCAAAAGGTTGTTGATGTGTTTGGTTTGAGGAACAAAAAAAGGCTTTCTTATCAATGTACGCCAATCAAAGTCGGCGTTATCAATATGAGGTAGCAAATCTTTAACATACAGAATACCCCTAATTTCGTCAATATTTTCCTTGTAGACAGGGATACGAGAGTAACCGGCACTAATAACAAGTTCGATAACCTCTTTAAATGTGGCAGTGTCGCTAATAGCCACCACATCGACACGTGGTGTCATAGCCCCTACCGTATTGATGTTGCCAAATTTAATGATGCCTTCTAAAATTTCTTTGTCTTCTTTTATTTCGTTCGATGTCAGTTCAAAGGCTTGCGAAAGTTCGTCCATAGATACGCTGGTATTGCCATGTTTCTCAAAACGTTTTACTCGTTTCGTGGGCATAATCAACAACCACGAAAGAGGATATAGCACTTTGGTTAACAAATGAAGAATAAAGGCTGCTTTGCTGGCAAATTGGCGCGGGTTATTGCTTGCATAAATTTTGGGCATATTTTCGCCAAAGAGCAAGACGATAAAGGTAATTAGTACGGTGTCGATTAAAAATTTAGCCAATGGACTTATGTTCTCTCCTAAAAAGAAAAATAGAAGTTCGGTGGCTACGATAACAATCGATACGTTAACTAAATTATTGAATATTAGTAGTGTAGATAGTAATAAGTCGGGTTCTTCGCGTAAGGTTAAAACCAATTTGTCGCTTTTTTTAGAACTTTTGTTTAATTCGTTTATGTCGTTGGGCGACAGCGAAAAGAACGCTATCTCGGATGCCGAAGAAAATGCCGAGCAGATGAGTAAAACAACAAGTGTGATAAATAGGACCAGGGGAACTACCATAATAATTTATGTGTGAATACTGTGGCAAAGATACGAATTTAAATGAGAAAGGAGGAAAGTTTGTGCAAGGTGAATGCAGAGAAAATTTATTTTCTATGCTGACAGTTGCGATTAAGTGAGAGCAGAAGCAATGTTTACATTGATTATGCCGAACGTGAGCAACATGAGCGAAGCTAACCGCAGCCAAACTTCACGAGGGCAAAGCCCGAGTAATGTTGTGCAAGTAAGCGAGTAGGGACGCACGGTTCGTGCGTCCGTGGTGCAGAGGCAAGTTTACTTGGCTATGCCGAGTCACGAGCAACTTCACGAGGGCAAAGCCCGAGTAATGTTGTACAAGGTGAATAATAACACAAATGCTCGCTACTTTTTTGTGGCGAGCATTTGAGTTTGTATGCGAGTTGGTTTAATGTACCATCACTTTTACGATGTCGTTTCCTATAGAAACAAGGTAAACACCTGGTTGTAGGCTACCGTTGAATGCTGTTACATCTTGGCCTATGGTGTTGTAGATACTAAAGTCTGCATCTGCAGATATTGTGCCACCAGATACTGTGATGTTTGCATCGGCAAGGTTTTCTGTGATAGAAGTAGGTTTGTCTTCTTCGCCATATTCGAAAGCCAAGTCGGTGATATAGAGTTGTGAACCTTCCTGTTTCACATTGCTCAAATCTTCCGAATAGATGTGATCACTCATGCTAGAGAGACTTGAAGTAATCTCGATACACATGCTGGTGGGAGTGAAATCCAGTTTGTTCTTATCCTCATCGTACTCCG
>JAFVZF010000147.1 GCA_017508305.1 Paludibacteraceae bacterium
GTAGTAAACAGTGCATTGAATAAAAAGTCTGATTTTTCTGATGATATTTCGGCATACGAACTTATTTTAAAGAACAAAGAGCGTTTGTTGAGTTTTGAAGAACCGACCCGTTTTATCTTTTCTCACTCGGCATTGCGTGAAGGTTGGGATAACCCCAATGTATTCCAAATTTGTACATTGCGTCATTCTGAATCTACTACAGCTAAACGCCAAGAAGTAGGGCGTGGCTTGCGTCTTTGTGTGCATAAGGACGGTACGCGTATGGATGCAGAAGTGTTAGGCGATGAAGTACACGAAATAAATAAACTTACAGTAATAGCCAACGAAAGTTATGCAACCTTTACTGCCGATTTGCAAAACGAAACGGCCAGTGCGTTGCGTGAGCGTGCTTTAAAAGCTGAGGTATCTTACTTTGCGGGGAAACAAATTAAATTATCGGATGGTAGCACGCATACCATTACAGAGGGCGAAGCAAGCCGTATCATCATTTATTTAGAAGATAATGAGTATATTGATGATAAAAAACACATTACCGATAAATACCGTGCAGATGTAGCAAACGGCGCAGTAGCTCCTATACCTGTTAAGATACAACACATTGCAGAGGGGGTAACTAAACTAATCAATGGCATTTACGACCCAAGTGTGCTAAAAGATTTGATTGTAGAAGAAAAAACTACCACACCCGTTAATAAATTAAATGAGAATTTTAAAGAATTCCAAACTTTGTGGAATGAGATAAATCACCAATATGTTTACACCGTAAGTTACGATAGCGAAGAATTGATACAAAAATCCATTCTTCATATAAATGCTGAATTAACGGTAACTCCATTGCGTTACGTAATGGTAGAAGGTATTCAAAATGCTAATGATGCCACTACATTTGGTGATACTCGTTCACAATCACATACATTGAGTGATGTATCAACTTCTACTGTAAAATACGACTTGGTAGGGGACATTGTGCGTGGCGCACACATTACCCGTGGTACTGTTGTAAAAATTTTGAAGGGTATAAACGTTAGTAAACTATACTACTTTAAAAATAATCCCGAAGAATTTATTCGCAACGTTATTACCATCATAAAGGAACAGAAATCTACTATGATAGTAGATCATATCCACTACAACGTAACAGAAGGTAAGTACGAGAATGATATTTTTACCGTTAAAAGTAGAGCGGATTTTGATAAAGCATACGGGGCTAAAAAACACATTACTGATTATGTGTTTAGCGATAGCAATACAGAAAAAGAATTTGCAAAAAAATTAGATGAAGCAAGTGAGGTGGTGGTGTATGCAAAATTGCCTCGTTCATTCAAAATTCCAACACCTGTTGGCAATTATGCCCCAGACTGGGCAATTTCATTGAAACAAAACAATGTAAAGCATATTTTCTTTATAGCAGAAACCAAGGGTTCCATGTCTTCTATGGATTTATCGGCCATAGAAAAAGCAAAAATTGATTGTGCTAAAAAACTATTTAATTCCATTTCGTCTGACAATGTAAAATATCACGAGGTAGATTCATTTGAAACTTTGCGCAATTTAATAAGTGATTTAAAGTAACTTTTAAAACAGCACCATTTGAAGTCATGCATGTGGTGCTGTTTTTTTTTTGTGGATAGTGCTCTTGTGTAATTCAACGTTATCGTTGAATATATCCTTAATTTCTTGCATATTTCAACTAATTGCTTTATGTTTGCAGTAGTTTAATCCCATTGCTATGGCTACAAAAAATGATGTAGAAAAGGGGACTAAACATACAACAATGAACACAATGATTAGTCCGTTTACAGGGGGTGAGGTTAAGTTTTCTCACGAGAGGAGAGAACTTACTTATCGTAAGGAGAAGTTTGAATATACTGCTCTGTTTTATGTTTGTGTGGATAGTGGGGAGCAGTTTACTACTACAGAGTTGGATACCATAAATATAAACCAAGTTTATAACCAATATCGCAGTAAATATGGTATTCCATTTCCGGATGAGATAAAGGCAATTAGAGAAATGTATGGTTTGTCTGCATCTAAAATGTCTGTTATTTTGGGTTTGGGGGCTAATCAATATCGTTTATATGAAAATGGGGAAGTGCCAAGTGAAGCCATTGGTAAAACGCTTAGAAGCATTATGAATCCGTCTGTTTTCATTACTTACGTGCAAAATTCTGAAAGCCAATTTACTCAACAAGAACTTTCTAAAATCTATGACAAGATAGAAGGAGCAATGAAAAAGACTGCCTATGTCAGTTCTGCATATAAGATGCCTAAAAGGTCTATTATAAATGGTTATGCTCCTGTTTCATTTAGTCATGTAAAGAATATTATGCTGTATTACATCGATAGATTGGGTGGGGTGTTTAGCACTAAAATGAACAAATTGTTGTTCTATACAGACTTTTATGCTTATAAGACATTGGGATATGGCATGACTGGACTGGCATATAAGGCTATCCAATACGGACCAGTTCCATTTAATTGGAATATACTTTATGGAAGTATGGAAGATATTGAAAGTGAGATTATTTCTTTTCCCTCTGGTAATTCTGGAGAACAATTAGTGTCTTCTTTGCAACCAGATATGAGTACTTTTTCTGCAGAAGAACTTAATCTATTAAATGATATAGTGAGTAAACTTGGTTCTTTTACAGCAAATCAATTATCAGAACTAAGCCACTCCGAAGATGCATGGTTAAACTATGTTGGCAGTATTCTACCTATTGACTATACAGAAGCCTTCACATTAAAAGCATTGTAGTGTATGCGTCCCAAGCATCGCTTTTTTTAGATTCTTCCAGCAGAAATTTGCCTTTGTCGTATGATTTTTCAACATTTTGGAGTATATTTGCAACTGAAAGTAGGTCTGTTTCATTTGAGTCGGCTACTTTTACGTCGAGAATTGAGCTATTTGATTTATCAAGTAGCTCTATTTTTATTACCTCAAATGAATATGGTTTGTTTGGGTAGTTTAACCCGCTATGCGAGTAAAGCTATTGCGGGCACTTCGACAAGCTCAGTGACCGCATGCTCTAACACCTGCCTATTAAAAAGTTTAACCCGCAATTGCGGGTTAAACTTTTGCACAACAATATAAGATTTTAAAAATTCGGTAATTTGGCGTCGATTCGTTCGGTAATTTGGCAAAATTCATTTGGTATATGTGTCCTGCACAATAAAAAATGAATTACAATATTTTGTAATTTAAGATTTATCCGTATCTTTGCAGTGACAGTTTCCGCCGCGCTTCCCATTAGAACAGCGAACCAGGGCGGAACTTTTACTTTTACATCTTATGAAATATTCTAAAGCCCCATTAGATTACTGCCAAATTCTTAGTCTTTTAAAGTCAAGAGGTTTATTAATTAAGGATAAAGATATAGCTATCAATCATCTTAAAGTGATTAGCTATTTTCGGTTTGCAAATTATCTTACTCCAATGGAGTGTGATAAAATTCTGCATGTGTATAAACCAAATAGTTATTTTGAAAATGCAATACGTCTCTATTATTTTGATAAAGAACTGCGAGGCATAATTTTTGATGCCATTCAATCAATAGAAATTGCACTGCGGTCAAAAATTACCAATTTTGTGTCGTTAAAATACGGAACTTTTTGGTTTATGGAACCAACTTTGTTTAAAGATAATATTATTTTTAATCAATGTTTATCTCTTGTTAAAAATGAGATATTACGAAGCAAAGAAGACTTTATCTCGGAACATTATAAAAAATATACTGGCCCTGATTTTCCTCCAGCATGGAAAACTATCGAGGTTATATCTTTTGGTACATTATCAAAGATTTTGTCAAATTTAAAAGATTCTTCTATTAAGAAGTTAATTGCTAGAGAGTTTAATCTTCCGCAACATTTAGTTTTGGAGAACTGGGTTAAATGCTTAGTAAATTTAAGAAATTGTATCGCCCATCATGCTCGTGTTTGGAATAGAAATTTTCCTGCTATACCGCAATTCAATATTTCTTTGCGTGGCAAATGGGTTAGTAATTTCAATGTAAACCATGTAAAACTATATCCACAATTATGTTTAATAGAATATTTTATTCAAAATATTCATGTTGAATGTAGATTTAAAGAGAAACTTATTGAATTATTAGATAAGAATCCAACTATTGATATTAATGCAATGGGATTCCCTAAGAATTGGAAAAATGAGGCATTGTGGCTCAATTGAAATGTTGTACACCCAGTCTTTTGTAATACCTGTATAAAACAACATCGCCCTCGAAATAATCGGGGGCGATGTTATGTAGTGGGGTAGAAACCTTACTACATGATAATCTTTGCATAAGCTTATACCACGCCACTAAAGCCCATAAATGCCATGGCAAGTAGACCGGCGGTAATAAGGGCGGTTGGCATGCCTTGCATGGCTTTGGGTAGTTTTACCATGCTAAGGCGTTCGCGCATACCGGCAAATAAAATCAGTGCAAGCGCAAAGCCCAAGGCGGTGGCAATGGCAAATACCAAACTTTCTACCAAGTTATAGTCTTTCTGAATAACCATAATGGCTACCCCCAAAATGGTGCAGTTGGTAGTAATAAGGGGTAAGAATACGCCCAACGATTGGTATAGGGCAGGCGATACTTTCTTTAAAATAATTTCGACCATTTGCACCAAGGCTGCAATAACCAAGATATAAACCAAGGTTTGCAAAAAGCCCAAATCAAGGGGATCGAGCAATAGTTTTTGCAACAGGTAGGTACACAAGGTTGCCAAGGTCATAACAAAGGTAACGGCGGCGCTCATGCCTATGGCGGTATCTACTTTTTTAGAGACTCCCAAAAAAGGGCAGATACCTAAAAACTGCGACAACACAATGTTGTTCACAAAGATTGCTGAGATAAATAATAGTATGTAGGTCATATTTTTATTGACTAATCGAAGGTTATTTTATTGACTAATCGACTAATCGACTAATCGGTGAATCGCATCAAGGCATTCGAAACTTTATGCTTTTGATTTTCGACTATTGATAAACGCAATAATCAATCCCAAGGCAATAAACGCTCCGGGAGCAAGCACAAACACCAGCATGCCGTAATCTTCTGGAAAAACACGCATGCCTAACATAGTGCCGGCACCTAAAAACTCTCTAATGGCACCCAATAGCCCCAATGCCATGGTAAAGCCCAAACCAATGCCCAATCCATCCAATGACGAGTCGAATACACCGTTTTTAGCGGCAAACGATTCGGCTCTGCCAAGTACAATACAGTTTACCACAATAAGTGGAATAAACAACCCCAAACTTTCGTATAGGGCAGGCGTGTAGGCTTTCATGCACATCTCTAATACAGTGACAAACGATGCAATAAGTACAATGTACGATGGAATACGTACGCTATCGGGTATTAGATTTTTTAGCGCAGATATGACGGTATTGGAACAAATAAGGACAAAGGTAGTGGCGAGTCCCATGCCCAGACCGTTAATGGCAGAGGTGGTGGTACCCAATGTAGGACACATACCCAACATCAACACAAACGTTGGGTTTTCTTTAATAAGTCCGTTTAGAACAATTTTAAGTTTATTCATTTCTCCATTCTCCTTTCTCAGTTCTCATCTATGGTAGTAGCTCCAGTGGTGGCATCGCTGCCGTTAGCAATGCTATACGCATTGTTTATGGCCCTCAAAAAGGCACGTGACGAAATGGTCGCTGCCGTAATGGCTTGCACATCGCCACCATCTTGCTTTACTGTTAATGGTTTATTTATGTCCATGGAACGCCCAATAAGAGCGTTTTTAAACCAATCCACCATTTTAGTGCCCAAACCCGGAGTCTCTGCCTGTTGCAATACTACATAATCAACCAACTTGCTGTTGCTGTCAAAACCGGCTATTACAACCACGTCGCCATTAAAGCCCGCGGTTGTGCATTTAACAGCAGTACCTACCCATTGGTGGTTAAGATACGCTTTGTAAATGATTGCATTAGGTTCTTCTGTGGTATCTATTTGGTCAAAAGCAGGCAGTACACGTGCCAAAGCTTCGGATTGTTTTTTTTCTTCTGCCAATCGAATGGGCTCGTCGGTAATGGTTTTTACCCATGCCAATAATCCTGCCGATAATACAGCAATGAGCGTAAGCGATAAAAGCATATTGGGCAAAGTAGAGGCAATCTTCTTCATAATTTATTTTACAAAACGTTTGGGCGATATGTATTTGTCAATAAGTGGGGTGGTGGCATTCATTAGCAATATGGCAAACGATACGCCCTCTGGGTAGCTGCCCCACAATCGAATAATTACGGTAATTAAACCAATTCCTACACCGTAAATCAATTGTCCGCGGGTAGTCATGGGCGATGTTACATAGTCGGTAGCCATAAAGATAGCTCCCAAAAGCAATCCGCCCGAGCATAGGTGCCACAAGGGGTTTTCGTACGCAATGGGGTCCACCAAGTGCATGATGCCCGTAAATACGGCAACAGTTGCCAATATGCTAACAGGAATGTGCCATGTAATTACTTTTTTCCATAGTAAGAAACAACCGCCTAACAGCAAGGCAATGGCAGAAACCTCGCCCATACTACCGCCTTCGTTACCAACAATGGTGCTTAAAATAGGGGGTAGCATTTGGTCAAATTTCATCAAAGACAGGGGAGTAGCTGCAGTTTGAGCATCCATATATGCCATGCTAAAGGGCTCTGGAACGGGCCATACCGTCATGGCTGCAGGAAACGATATGAGCAAAAATACACGTCCTACCAAGGCAGGGTTAAATAGGTTGTTACCCAAGCCTCCGTAGCACATTTTGCCCAATCCTATGGCTGCCATCGAACCGATAATAACCATCCACCAGGGTAGGTTAGAGGGTAGGTTCATGGCTAACAACAAACCCGTTAGTGCTGCCGATCCATCGCTAATGCTTACTTTCGTTTTTAGTACAAAACGTTGTATAAAGGCTTCAAAACCTATGCACGATGCTATGGCTATTACACTAACTGCCAATGCACCTACACCAAAATAGTACAAGGCAACCAAGTAGGCAGGTAGTAGTGCTAACACCACGTACAACATGTTTTTTTGAATAGAATCGCCGCTATGCACATGTGGCGACGATGAAACAATCCATTTGTTCATATTTTTGTTTAATCGTTTAATCGTGTAATCGTTGAATCGTTCCCTTTCGGTCCCTGAGCTTGTCGAAGGGCCCGTTTCTTCGTTTAGTCGTTGAGTCGTTTAGTCGAAATATTCCTAATTATTCGCTTCACTCATGATTTCAGGCATCGCCTCAGCATAACCAAACAAGTTTGTTTCTGCACTCGGCTCGCACTGAAATTCCTAATTATTCAAAGCTCCGCTTTTCATGATTTTTCTCGTGACTCGGCATAATCAATGTAAACATTGCTTCTGCTCTCGCTACTCGAAAAATTCCTAATTCCTCATTCCTAATTACTCGCAACTTTCAACTTTCGACTTGCGACTATTTACTAGCGCGGGCGCGTATATTCGCCATAACGGTTTGTTTGCCGTATCGGATGTAATCCAACAACGGACGATTGCTGGGACAAGTAAACGTACAACAACCACATTCAATGCAATTGGCTACTTGCTCTTTTTCCATGTCGTCCCACAGTGCCATCTCGCCTTGGGTGGCCAATAGGTAAGGAGCCAATCCCATGGGGCAATTTTGCACGCATTTGCCACAGCGTATGCAATTTTTTTCTTCTAATGGTGCAGCCAAATCCTTGGGCAATAGCAATAAACCCGAACTGCGTTTGTTTACAGGGTGGTTGGTGTGGCTATAGGTTTTGCCCATCATCGGACCTCCGCCAATAATTTTACCCGTATCTTCGGGGATGCCACCAGCCATTTCCAATACCTTTTCGATAGGAGTGCCGATACGCACAACAAAATTGCCGGGATTGGTAACCGATGGACCGGTAACCGTCATCATTACCTCTACCAATGGTTTGTTAAGTTGAACAGCCTCGTATACAGCAAAGGCAGTACCTACGTTTTGTACCACACATCCCACAGCCGCAGGTATGCCTCCGTTGGGCACCTTACGACCCGTTAACGCCTCAATCAATTGCTTCTCGCCCCCCTGCGGATATTTTAGTTTTAACGGAACTACCTCAATGCTAATCGATTCACCGGTTTGTCGATTCATCGATTCATCATCGCGAAGCGATTTTACCGCATCCATCTTATTGGCTTCGATACCAATAATGGCTTTTTTGATGTTTAACGCCTTCATTAAAATGCGCACACCCATTAAAACCTCGGCTGGTTTTTCTAACATCAGTTGATGGTTGTGCGTTAGGTAAGGTTCGCATTCCACCGCATTGATAATAAGGGTATCTACGCTCATGTCTTTGGGTGGCATTAGTTTAACTTGAGTAGGGAAACAAGCCCCACCTAAGCCTACGATACCTGCATCGGCTATCTTTTTGATAATTTCTTCCGAAGATAGGTTGCATTCGTTGCGAAGTTTATTGTCGGTCGATATATTTTCCATCCATTCGCTACCTTCTACTTTAATATGGATGGCCATTTTATCAAATCCCCAACCATCGGTAAAAGTGGCAATTTTTTGTACGGTTCCCGATACCGAACTGTGCACGGGAGCCGATACAAAACCACCGGCTTCGGCTATCATTTGACCTGCTTTTACCTTGTCGCCAACGGCTACAATGGGTTTGGCAGGAGCACCAATGTGTTGCTCCAATGGAAAGATGGCTACATCTGGTAAATCTACTACCATAAAAGGCTTGCGTGCCGATAGTTTATTGTCTTGCGGATGAACTCCGCCCATGCTAAACGTTTTCATCTTTTTTTACGGGAAAATTAACGGCATGAATGGCACCCGTAGGACATACGGCTACGCATTTTCTGCACAATCTACATTTGGTGTCGTCTATGTAAGCCACGTTGTTTTCTATAGTAATGGCTTCGAAAGGACATTCTTTTACACACTTGCTACAACCAATACAAGCGTTGCTGCATGCTTTGCGGGCAACTGCTCCTTTGTCTTGGTTTTTGCAGGCTACATATACTTTACGATTTTTAGGTCCTTTTTTGCGCAATTGCAGTAGTAATTTAGGGCATGCCTTTACACAAGCCCCACAAGCTGTACATTTATCTTCGTCTATTACCGGCAAACCAGTGGCAGCGTCAATGTGTAGGGCGTCAAAGGCGCACGATACCTCGCAGTCGCCAAAGCCAATGCAACCAAATTTACAGCCGGTTTCGCCAGCGTAGGTGGTGTGTGCAATTGAGCACTTTTTGACCCCGGTATAGGTGGTTAATTTAGGACGGCATTCTCTATTGCCGTTGCACAACAACACAGCTACTTTAGGCTCCGATGCTTGTGCTTCTACACCCAACAAGGCTGCTACACGTTTCATGACATCTGTACCACCCACAGGGCAATAGTCGCGTTCTAACTTGCCGGTTTTGACGCAATTTTCGGCAAATGCCCTGCAACCTGCATATCCACATCCGCCGCAATTAGCACCGGGCAGTACTTCTGCCACTTGGTCGATAAGCGGATCTTCGTATACGGCAAACTTTTTGGCAACAAAGTATAGGATGACTGCCGAAATAATGGCAATACATCCCAATACAATTAGTGCAGTAACAATGATGTTCATACTATTTTAGTAATTTCAATTTGCAAATTTTGAGTAAACCTCTTGGGTAATAAGTATAACAATAGGGCATATAAGCCACAAAACAGCAACCCCATCAGGGCGGCAATGATTTCGTTGTTGAGCCATGTTACGCAACCTACTACCACAGCCATGATACCGATTAGTGGCAATACATAGGCAACTGCTACGGCAGCGTATATTTTTTTTTGCGTGCTTACCAAGTTTACTTTTTCGCCCGCACTAAACAGGGTAGGTTGGGGATGCTTTACCACAATAAGCCTGTCTTTTTTTTCGCTCGATAAGGTGCACGATGCTTGCGATGCACACCCGGCACATGCTGCGTATTGCTCGGTGCACACCACTACAGCGTCGCTTTTCAACGCTACTACCGTTCCTGTATGTTTTATCTGGCACGACATTTTGTTAGTCGGTGATTTGGTGATTTGGTGAGTCGGTGAGTCGATTAGTCAATAGAAGCGAGTTTTTCATCGTACTGCGCCTTTACCGCCTTAAACGCATCCATGGCTTTGGCGGGCACAGGCTCTACCGATGGCGATTCCATTTTTAGTGGGTCGATGGGCGTTCCGTTTTTCCAAACCCTAAAATCAAGGTGCGGTCCGGTCGATGCTCCCGTGCTGCCCACATAGCCAATTACTTGCCCTTGTTTAACTTGTGTGCCCACTTGGATGCCAGGTCCATACTTAGATAGGTGCAAATATGCCGTGGTATATACGCTATTGTGCTTAATCTTTACGGTGTGTCCGCCACCGCCTTTGTAGGCTCTAAATACTACTTTGCCATCGCCAATAGAAACAACCGGTGTCCCTTTTGGTGCGGCATAATCCACGCCGGTATGTGGACGTACCACTTTGTATATGGGGTGCTTACGTGCATAGGTAAAGCGCGACGAAATGCGCGAAAATTTAAGCGGTGCTTTTAAAAACGCCTTGCGCAAGCTACCACCGTTTTCGTCCCAATAGCCATGTATACCCAAACTATCGTTGTCATATCGGTACGCGTAATAGTCTTTGTGGTTGTGGGTAAATTTGGCAGCATAAATTTCGCCAATGCCCACCGATATGCTGTCTACATAATTTTCAGAGTAGTAAACCGTAAATCCATCGCCCTTTTGAATACCAAAGAAATCGACTACCCAAGCATAAATATCCGATAATTCT
Organism: Paludibacteraceae bacterium; assembly: GCA_017508305.1. Classification (GTDB taxonomy): domain Bacteria; phylum Bacteroidota; class Bacteroidia; order Bacteroidales; family Paludibacteraceae; genus Enterocola. The sequence goes on from JAFVZF010000147.1 coordinate 10,795, forward strand.
AACGATAAATTTAGGTTTAGGTTATTTTTTACGGTGGCGTCCCATAGCGAGGTCTCGATAACGGCTGTCGACACTTTTTTTACCGAAGTAACGCTCTTTTTAAAATGGCTAACCGTTAAACTGTCTTTTGTACCAAATACTACGTGGTCTACCAACGAACTATGGTACACAATGTATGCCGGTGTTTGTAACGAATCTTGTGTGCGATACACCGTAAATTGGTTGCCGGCACGTACTTTTCTAACATCAAAAATAGAATCGGGCAGGGTATTGAGCTGTGCAGCAACGTTGCGAGCTACACCAACGTGTTCAAATACACCCGATAGGGTTTGCCCGTTTTTTACCGTACCCATTTCGGTGGTATAGGCAGCTGTTTCAATACCATACTCGGTAGGAACGGGGGCTGGTGCTATGGGTACTTCGGTAGGTTTATTCTCTGTTTCTTGCTTGTTCTCTTGGGTGGTACATGCGCTGATAAGAGCCATGCACACAAGTAGTATGCTGTATGCAAAAGTATGTTTCATAACTGAAAAAATATAACTGACAAAGGTAATCAAAATAATTGATAGTAGGGAGAGTAGAAAGAAGATTTTTTTCCGCTCGGATGGTTTATCCTTGACTTTTTCTTTGTTTACTTTCTTTTGTGTCAAGACAAAAGAAAAGTTTCTAAAATTTTAACAAATAAATGTATATTTTTCTAAAAAATATGATATATTTGCAATATAGATTTAATAAAGCAATTTACATTAATAATCACATTGAAATTAAAAGATCAGCTTATGAAAAAGTTCGGATTATTGGCTGCCATAGCAGCTATGTTTTTAGGTTTCGCATCGTGCGAAAAAGTAGAACCCACTGCGCTTGAAACGTCAGATTTAACAGCAAGCAAGCTTTCGGGTTATGTGTATTACAACAAATTGGACGATACCGGTGCAGTCGAAGATGTAAAGGTATTTGAAGGAAAAGCAGATGTTACCATCGAAGTAACCGAATTAGGTGCTGACGGTAAAGCTACAGGCAATGTTTTGTTACTTACCACCTCTTTAAAAGCCGGTAGATTTGAAACCACTATTCCGGTAGCTGTAGGTAAAAAAGGCCAATGCAAGGTTACTTGTATTTTTGAACAAGAAAATTACGATGTAAAAACAACCAGCGATGGTGCTGACTACAAAAAGACGCTTCTTACCTATAAAGGCGAAGTACAACAAACCGTTACTTATGGCGAAACCGTTTATGTAGAATTGTTTGGCGACAAAGTAGGTTCTTTGGACGATCCCTACCACTTTAAATAATAGCAAAGGTATAACAAATTAAAGCGAAGAATTATGAATGCAAAACTAAAAATAATGGCATTGTCGCTTATGTGTGCCTTTTCTATGGGTGCCATGGCACAAGCTGAAAAGCAAAAAGAGGTAAAAGATTATGCCTCAAAAGTGGGCGATATGGCCATCGGTGTTAATTTTAACCCCGTAGCAGCAGCCCAAGGTAGTAGTCCGCTTTCGTTCTCAACTGTAGGTCAATTTTTGTATGGAACAGATACGGTTGATGGAATTATTGGTAGTGCAGAATCTAAACCCCATCAAATGTTTATTTTGGCACAACAACCCATGGTGTCTATCTCATACAAATACCAACTAAAAGAACACATGGCGTTCACAGCCAGCGATGGATTTAGTGGAGGCTATATAACCTATCGTGAGTATGTAGACGATGACAAAGCATTGGCACTTAACCCAATGGCAGAAGATCAAGTGGCAGATGCCATCAACCTCAATTACACAGGTGGTGGTATTACAGCCGGTTTGGAATTCTCTGCCGGTAAAAACCTACGCTTTGTAGGGGGATTTGGTTTGATTTACTCGTTCGGTGGCGGGGACGTCAGCTTTAACTATGGCAACCAAATTACCGCTCTCAATCAACATCCCACCACTATGGAAAAAATCGACAAAAACATCAACGAATTTGCTTCCAGTGGTTGCACATGGATGGATTATGGTCGTCCATTGTACCAAAAAAATGTAGGCATTAGCCAAGGTATTGGTATTTATGCCAACTTGGGTATCGAATGGTTCTTTATGAAAAACGTTTCGTTGGGAGCTACTGTCGATTTAACGCCCATTATGGTTGCTTTCCAACCACAAACCTATACTGTTTACGAAGGATACGACAAGTACAATAACAAAGTGGCTCAATACAACGACTTGGTAAGTCCCGGTAGCAGCTACTTGCTATACGGCACCGATAATATTGGTGTAAATATTTCGTTCCATTATTACTTTTAATAGTTAAAAATAGTAAGCAAGAGTGACTAAAAGGGATAAACCTAACGGTCACTCTTGTTTTTCTTTATAAATACATTTGTTATGAAAAAGATGCTATTTTACTTATTTTTGGCGATTACCTGTTTGTCGATGACAATGGTATCTTGTGCCGAAGAACCGGATGGACCAGAAGATGGAGGAACAACAGAAACCCCAACTAATCCTCAAGAACCAGGCAAGCCTGCAAATCCAGAAAGCCCCGTAGAACCTGTGTTGCCAAAAGATTCTACCACGGTGTATTTTGTTAATGCACCTGCGTGGAATGCTGTAAATGCGTATGTTTGGTTATATGATACCGACGAGGCTCCCATTCCATGGCCGGGCAAACCTGCTACCAAATGCAGCGAA
>JAFVZF010000148.1 GCA_017508305.1 Paludibacteraceae bacterium
CACCGCTAATTTCTGTACGACCCACTTTTTTAGTATCGTTCATTACTTTTTCCAACAAACGAATACCGGTTTCTAAGGTACGCAAGAATGTATCCTCTTCTTCTTTGATTACTTTTTCGATAAGCGTTTTTTGTGCAATAAGCTCTGGATAAGCCTCGCCCATGTTATCGATCAAAGCAGGAATCAATTTGTACATAAATGCCGAACGTTGGTTCATAAAGGTGTAACCATAACGTACAGCACGACGCAAAATACGACGAATTACATAACCTGCTTTAGCGTTCGATGGCAATTGTCCGTCGGTAATGGCAAATGCAATGGTTCTGATGTGGTCGGAAACCACACGCATAGCCACGTCAGTTTTGGCATCAGCACCATATTGGCAACCACAAATTTCACCTACAGCCTTGATAAGGGGTTGGAATACATCGGTATCGTAGTTAGAAGTTTTGCCTTGCACTGCCACGCACAAACGTTCAAAGCCCATACCAGTATCAATTACCTTGTTAGGAAGTGGCTCTAACGAACCATCTGCTTTGCGGTTGTATTGCATAAACACGTTGTTCCAAATTTCAATCACTTGGGGGTGATCGCCGTTTACCAACGATTTTCCGCTCACAGCAGCACGTTCGCTATCTGGACGTAAGTCGATATGAATTTCAGAGCAAGGACCACAAGGACCGGTATCGCCCATTTCCCAGAAGTTATCTTTTTTGTTACCGTTTATAATACGATCTGGGTCGATGTATTTTGCCCAAATTTGAGCAGCCTCATCGTCGCGACCTAAACCTTCTGCTTCGGCACCTTCAAACACCGTTACATAAAGGCGGTCTTTATCTAATTTAAGCACTTCTGTTAGGTATTCCCATGCCCATTCAATGGCTTCTGCTTTAAAATAGTCACCAAAACTCCAGTTTCCTAACATTTCAAACATGGTGTGGTGATAGGTATCGTGTCCTACCTCTTCCAAGTCGTTGTGTTTACCACTTACACGCAAACATTTTTGAGAATCCGCCGCTCGAGAAAATACAATAGGGTCATTGCCCAAAATAATGTTTTTAAACTGGTTCATACCAGCGTTGGTAAACATCAGTGTTGGGTCATCTTTAATAACCATAGGTGCTGAGGGAACAATTTTATGTCCCTTAGACGCAAAGAAGTCTAAAAACGATTGGCGGATTTGTTTAGAAGTCATCATAATTGTTTAGTCGTTTAGTCGATGAGTCGTTTAGTCGGGCTAACCCAAATACTAGCGACATGCGACAGTTATTAAAGGCGCAAATTTACAAAAAAAATCATTTACCTCACCTATTTATACACAAAACTAATTCATCTTAGAACAGAAAAGAAATACAATTTACTTGCTAAGCTTGTAAAAGTATCGTATTTTCGCAGTAATTATTCTTGTTGACGATGCGCATTACTTTTTTGGTCGATAATTTACCCCACCCTACGCTGCCTTTGCTTACCGAGCACGGGTTGTCGTTGTATATAGAGACTGATGATTTGACGAATCGACTAATCGGTGAATCGACGAATCGAAAAATTGGTATTTTGTGCGACATGGGCGCATCGGGCGCATACATCAAAAATGCCAAGGCATTGGGCATTGACTTAAACACCTGTCATTGGGCGTTTCTTTCGCACGCACACGCCGACCACACCGGCGGTTTAGGCAAATGGGTTGCCCAATATGGGCATATTCCTGTTTATGCCTCGCACCACATCCCTACTTTGCAGTGCTATTCATCCCGACCCAAAAAAGTCGAAGGTCAAAAGTCGAAAGTCGAAAGTCAGCGCAAGGTGAGCGCAGAAGCAAGCTTGCTTGATTATGCCGAACCGATGCCTGACTTCATGAGCGAAGCGAATAAAGTCGCAAGTCAAAGGTCAAAAGTCGAAGATCAGCGATTCAACGATTCTGCGATTCAACGTGAGCGAAGCGAATTCGACTCACCGCATCACCAAATCACCGCATCACCAAGATACATCGGTGCCGACCTCAACCTATTCCGTGGCCACACCCCTTGGTTTAAACCCATCGAGCAGAACACTTGGATATCGCCAGACATTGCCTTGGTGCACCCCACGTGCCACCAATATTCCAAACCACTGGGCAATAAGTACCTGACGGTAGTCACAAGTCAAAAGTCAAAAGTCGCAAGTCAACGATTCAACGATTCTGCGATTCAACCCGAGCAAAGCGAGAACGACTCACCGAATCACCAAATCACCGCATCACCCTCGCAAAGCGAGATCGACCCGTTTGACCACGAATTTGCCCTTGCTTTTATTACTGGAAAAGGCTTAGTCATTGTGTCATGCTGTTCGCACCACGGTGCACTCAACACCATCGCATCGTGCATGGAATTTACAGGTTGTAATACCCTACACGCCTACATAGGCGGACTGCATTTTGTAGATAGCCCCGAGGTAGAAGCCGAGACCACATCGTTTATAGGCGATTGGCTTCGATTATACCCCAACGCCCACCTATACACAGGCCACTGCACCTGCCCCCGTGCCGCCACCTTGCTAAAAGCACACCTCCCCAAATGCCACACTTTTTACACAGGGATGATGGTAGAGGTGTAATTTTTCTCATTTCTCCTTTATTCCCTTACGGTCATCAACACGTCTCAATTCTCCTTTTTTCATTACCTTTACTCGGACTACGTCCTCGTGATTTTTGCGATTAAGTGAGAGCAGAACAAATTTATTTGTTATGCCGAGCGTGAGCAAAATCATGAAGGCAAAGCCTGAATAAGATAAACGGCACCTCGGCAAAAGCAAAATCTTTTTTGCTTTTGCACTCGGTTTGTATTATCTTTGCAGTTCATATCAAAAATTCCACTCATAAAATATGATTACAGTATCCAACTTAGCCATTCAATTTGGCAAACGTGTTTTATTTCAAGATGTAAACCTAAAATTTACCGCTGGCAACTGCTACGGCATTATTGGTGCTAACGGCGCAGGCAAATCTACCTTCCTTTGCATGCTTAGCGGCGAGTTAGAGCCTACCCGCGGTACCGTTATTTTTGGTCCTAACGAACGTCTTTCTGTTTTAAAACAAGACCACTTTGAGTTTGACGAATACACCGTTATCGACACCGTTATGATGGGTCACGACAAACTTTGGGCGGTAAAAACCGAAAAGGATGAAATCTATTTAAAAGAAGATTTTACCGAAGAAGACGGCATTCGTGCATCAGAATTAGAAGAACAATTTGCCGAAATGGACGGTTGGAATGCCGAAAGCAATGCAGCATCGCTCCTTAGCAGTTTGGGCATCAAAGAACAATTCCACTACACCCTTATGAAAGATATGAGTGGTAAAGAAAAGGTACGTATTCTGTTGGCACGTGCGTTGTTTGGCAACCCCGACAACTTGCTACTCGACGAGCCTACCAACGACTTGGACATCGATACCATTGCCTGGCTCGAAAACTACTTAGCCAACTACGAAAACACCGTATTGGTGGTATCGCACGACCGTCACTTCTTGGATGCCGTAAGTACCCATACCATCGATATCGACTATGGCAAAATTCAACAATTTGCCGGCAACTATACCTTCTGGTACGAATCGAGCCAATTGGCACTTCGTCAACAACAAATGCAAAACAAGAAAGCCGAAGAAAAACGCAAAGAATTGGAAGAGTTTATCCGTCGATTCAGTGCTAACGTGGCTAAATCGCGTCAAGCAACCAGCCGTCGTAAAATGTTGGAAAAACTAAACGTCGAAGAAATCCAACCTTCTACTCGCAAATATCCCGGCATTATCTTTACGCCCGATCGCGAACCCGGCAACATGGTATTAGAGGTAAAAGGCTTAAGCAAAACCCACGACGACGGTACTGTGCTATTTAGAGATGTCAACTTTAACGTAGAGAAAGGAGACAAAATTGCCTTTGTTTCGCGCGATCCTCGTGCCATGACAGCCCTATTTGAAATTATCAATGACAAAATGAAAGCCGATAGCGGCACCTACAATTGGGGCGTTACCATTACTCCAGCCTACTTACCCGTAGACAATTCGGAATTCTTTAATACCGACTTGAACTTGGTAGATTGGTTGGGACAATACTCGCCAGATACCACCGAATCGTTTGTACGCGGCTATTTAGGAAGAATGCTGTTTGCCGGCGAAGAAATTTACAAAAAAGCCAGCGTACTTTCGGGGGGAGAAAAGATGCGTTGTATGATTTCGCGCATGATGCTCAAAAACGCCAATGTAATGGTATTGGACTCTCCTGCCAACCACTTGGACTTGGAGTCGATTCAGGCATTCAACAACTCACTTAAAACTTTTAAAGGCAATGTGTTGATGTCATCGCACGACCATGCGTTTATTCAAACCGTTTGCAACCGTATCATTGAGCTTACTCCCAACGGCACCATCGACAAAGTAATGGAATACGACGATTACTTGGTAGACGAAAACGTAAAAGCAGCTCAAGAACGAATGTACCAACAATAGTTAGGAGTGAGGAGTTAGGAGTTAGAATATTCTCTCACTTAATCGAATACTCACAACCACAATATTGTTGGTTATAAAAATTATTTTCGGCGAGAAGTATGCGTCTGCGCTCTTGCAGACCATCTTTTCGCCAATTTTTTGTCCAAAAATCAACCCCATTTACCTGCTTTACCGCCCAATTGCCGGCGTCTTCTATCTGCGTCAAACTTTTCCAACGGGAAGATGCCAATGTGGTAGCTATCACAGGAATTTGCATGCGCTCTGCCAATTGTGCAGTCGCCAACAAACGCATTTTAAAGCATTGTAGGCAACGACCACCCCGCTCTTTTTCTTGCTCTAATCCGGCAACGCATTGTAACCACTTATCGTGCCTATAATCATCGTCTATAATAGGCAAGCCCAACTCATCGGCATAACGCAACAATTCGTTTTTCCTCACTAAATACTCTTGTTCGGGATAAATATTGGGATTATAAAAATAGAGCGTTACTTTGTAATGATTTTGTAACAGCCATTCGATAATAGGTGCAGCACAAGGCGCACAGTAACAATGCAGTAAAATTGGATTGTCGTTTGAAGGCATCATTTTTTTAAATAATTAACGCACAAATGTAACACTTTTGAGCAATAAAAGCATAATTTCGCTCGTTAGCAATAAAAAAAAATAGCAACCATGAAACACAAAATTATTAACCCATACACCACACCGGAATATAAAGAAAAGGGCTACAATTGTTTTGCATGCGCCCCACACAACCCCGTTGGATTGCACCTCGAATTTTACGAAGAAGCAGACGAAGTGATGTGCAGCTGGGTTCCAACCGAATATTTTCAAGGTTGGTTAGATACCCTTCATGGCGGCATTCAGGCAACATTGATTGACGAAACATGCGGATGGCTCATCTCTCGCAAACGACAATTGGCAGGTATGACCACCCAACTTAATGTTAAATACAAAAAGCCAGTTTACATCAACGGCACCCCTGTGGAAGTACGTGCAAAAATTCGCGAAATAAAACGCAACTTTGTCCTTATTGATTGTCAACTACTGCAAAATGGCGAAATTTGCTCTACAGCCGATGTGACTTTCTTTTGCTTCTCTAAAGAAAAATCGGAAAAAGAATTTTATTTTATTCCCTTCGAAGTAGAAGAGTAAATTTTTTATTGACTAATCGACGAACCGACTAATTGGTTAATCAATATTATGTTCTTACATGCAAGAACATAAATAAATTTGTGTATCACCGCTCCAAATGCTACCTTTGTAACACCGATTAACCGATTAGTCCATAATAATGAATCCACTTGTAGATAAAATGACGTCCTTTATTGTAATGGACGTATTGGAAAGAGCCAACGAGCTACAAAAACAAGGTATTGACATTATTCATTTAGAGGTAGGAGAACCCGACTTTGATGTACCCAGTTGCGTAAACGAAGCAGTAGTCAATGCCTACAAAAACCACCAAACCCATTATACCCACTCCTTGGGCGATCCCGAATTGCGAGCAGAAATTGCCAACTTATACCAGCGCGAATACGGGGTAACGGTAAGTGCAGATCAAATTTTGGTTACCTCCGGCTCGTCGCCTGCCATATTGCTTACCATGTTGCTGCTTTGCAACCCACAATCGGAAGTAATATTGTCCAACCCGGGTTATGCCTGCTACAAAAACTTTGTGTTAGGAGCACATGCCACTCCTGTTTTTGTTCCCTTAAATGCCGAAAATGGTTTCCAATACAAGGTAGAAGACATCAAAGCCAAAATAACAGCCAATACAGCCGCCATCTTTATCAACTCGCCCATGAACCCAACGGGAACACTGCTACAACCTGCATTTATGCAAGAAGTAGCCCAATTGGGAATACCCGTTATATCAGACGAAATTTACCATGGCTTGGTATACGAAAGCAAAGCGCATTCTATCTTAGAGTATACCGACAATGCTTTTGTACTCAATGGATTTAGCAAACGATTTGCCATGACCGGATTGCGTTTGGGCTATCTCATTGCCCCCAAGCAGTACATGCCTGCGCTACAAAAATTGGCACAAAACTTTTTGATTTGCGCCTCGAGTACGGCACAAAAAGCCGGCATTGCCGCCTTGCGCGACACCTCCGACTACCAGCAAACCATGTTTAACACCTATAACGAGCGCAGGTTGTACCTGCTCCAACGCTTGCGCGACATGGGATTTACCATTCCTGTCGACCCACAAGGAGCATTCTATGTATTTGTGGATGCTTCCAAATATACCAACAACTCGCTTCAATTTGCGTTTGATGTATTAGAAAAAGCCCACGTTGGCATTACACCGGGTGTTGATTTTGGCAGTGGTGGCGAAGGGTTTGTTCGATTCTCTTATGCCAATTCGCTTGAAAACATCAAAGAGGGCATGGATCGATTAGAAAAATATTTAAAGTCGATTGCTTAACAGATACACATATTGTAGAAAATAAAAAAACGAGTCATTTTGATGTGACTCGTTTTTTTATTCTAAACAGATGTATTACCAATTACCGGGAGTAGTGCTACCTGCCAAACTATTACAAATTTCATCTTCCAACTCCAATTCTACTACCTTTACTACGGGTTTTTGATAGGCTTTCATACGTTTTTCCTTTAAAATTTGTCGCAAAGATACACAAAATCGTCCGTTTATTCCCAACTATTACCCAACAAAGCACCGACAAAGCTATAAAAACAAGGTAAAATTCCCATTTTGTCATCATTTTGAAAAATAACGAAACGACGAAACATTTATTTTTACATTTGAATATAAAATACTAATTTTGTACGCTAAAATTAAGAGGATTATGAACATATCGTATAATTGGCTCAAAAAGTATATCAATTTAACTTTATCGCCCGAAGACACCGCCAAAAAACTCACTTCATTGGGACTTGAAGTAGGAACCACCGAAACTATCCAAAGCATTAAAGGTGGATTGGAAGGATTGGTCGTGGCAAAAGTAGTAGAATGCGAAGACCACCCCAACTCCGATCACTTACACATTACCAAAGTAGATGCCGGCAATGGCGAACTACTGCAAGTAGTATGTGGTGCCCCCAACTGTCGCGCCGGTCTTACCACCATATTGGCAACGGTTGGCACCAAACTATACAGTGGCGAAGAATCGTTTACCATAAAAAAATCAAAAATTAGAGGCGTAGAGTCATTTGGTATGCTATGTGCCGAAGACGAAATTGGCATTGGCACATCGCACGATGGCATTATCGAACTGCCCAAAGATGCCGCCATTGGCACACCTGCCAAAGACTACTACCAAATAGAAAACGACACCCTTATCGAGGTGGATATTACCCCCAATCGTTCGGATGCCATTTCTCACTTTGGCGTTGCACGCGATTTGGCTGCCGGATTGGGCATTTCGGTTATCAAACCATCGGTAGACGATTTTGCGGTACAAAACCATGATTATGTGGTAAACGTAACCGTAGAAAATACCGAAGCTTGCCCTCGCTATTCGGGTGTAACCATTAGCGGTGTTACCGTTACCGAATCGCCCGATTGGCTAAAAAACAAGCTAAACAGCATTGGTCTGCGTCCCATTAACAACGTTGTAGACGTCACTAACTTTGTACTGCACGAATTGGGTCAACCCTTACATGCTTTTGACGGAGACAAAATAAAAGACAATCAGATTATAGTCAAGACACTACCCGAAGGCACCCCATTTACCACCCTTGATGGCGTAGAGCGCAAACTATCGGTCAATGATTTGATGATTTGCAACGCACAAGAGGGCATGTGTATAGCCGGTGTATTTGGTGGGTTAGACGCTGGAGTGACCGAAAAAACCACCAAAGTATTCCTCGAAAGTGCCTATTTTAATCCTGTATCGATACGCAAAACAGCACGCCGTCATGGATTAAACACCGACGCATCGTTCCGCTACGAACGTGGATGCGATCCTAACATTACGGTATATGCACTAAAGCGTGCTGCGCTACTGATACAAGAAGTGGCAGGAGGTCAAGTATCGATGGACATCGTGGATATATACCCCAATCCCATCCAAGACTTTGCAGTCACACTATCGTATGCAAAAGTCAATAGTTTGATTGGCAAAGACTTGTCGAAAGATACGGTAAAAGCCATTTTAGCCGGATTGGAAATAAAAATAGCCGCCGAAAGCGACAGCGAATTACAACTATTAGTTCCTCCCTACCGCACCGATGTACGTCGCGATGTCGATGTAATCGAAGATATTTTACGCATCTATGGCTACAACAACGTACAACCCGACATGTCGTTACAATCGGCCATCAGTTATGTCAACAAACCCGACAGCACCACCCTTCAAAACAAGGTATCCGACCATTTGACAGGTGCAGGATTTAACGAAATTCTCAACAATTCGCTTACCCGCATATCGTACTACAACAACCTAACCAGCTACCCGGTAGAACAAGCGGTAAAAATCATGAATCCATTGGGCAGTGAGCTAAGTGTAATGCGTCAAACCTTGCTATTTGGCGGATTAGAAAGCATTGCACGCAACCGCAATCACCGTCGAACCAACCTTAAGTTTTACGAATTTGGTGCTTGCTACCATTACCACAGCGAAAAAGCAGGTGGCGAAAAACCCTTGGATGCGTACTCGGAAGAAATGCACTTGGGCATTTGGATGTGCGGCAATCGCGGAGAAATAAGTTGGACTGACAGCGAACGCAAGGTGTCGTTCTTCGACTTGAAAGGACACGTTATCAATGCCTTAACACGCATTGGCATCCCCGCAGGTCAATACATCATGCAACCCTACGAAAGCGATATCTACCACCAAGCCATTGCTTGCTACACACGTAGTGGTAAGGTATTGGCACACTTGGGTATCGTAAGCAAACGCTTACTTAAAGCATTTGACATAGATACAGATGTATTCTATGCAGACATCGCATGGAAAGCGGTTCTTAAACAGCTAAAAAACAGCAAAACTACCTATCACGATATTCCTAAATATCCGGAAGTAAAAAGAGACCTTGCCCTACTATTGGACAAAAACATTACCTTCCAACAAGTAGAAAATATCGCATTTGAAATAGAACGTAAGCTACTTAAAAAAGTGGTGCTTTTTGATGTATACGAAGGCAAAAACTTAGAGCCCGGAAAAATATCGTATGCCATTAACTTTACCTTGCAAGATGCTGATAAGACCCTGCAAGACAAACAAATTGACAACGTAATGCAACGCCTTATCCAAGCGTTCCAAGAGAAGTTGGGCGCAACGATAAGATAAGAGTTAGGAGTTAGGAGTTAGAAGTTAGAAGTTAGGAGTTAATTCCTAAACGACTAAACACCTAATGTTTGCGCAAGGTGAACGCAGAACAAATTTATTTGTTATGCAGAACCGAAGCCAAACATCATAAAATGCGAAGCATTGAATAAACAACTAAACGACTAAACGACTAAACAACTAAACAACTAAACAATAAAATTATGGGAAGAGCATTTGAATATCGTAAAGCTACCAAAATGAAACGCTGGGGCAACATGGCCCGCGTTTTTACCAAATTAGGGAAACAAATTACCATTGCTGTACGCGAAGCCGGTAGCGATCCTAACGGCAACCCTCGTCTACGCATGTTGATGCAACAAGCAAAAAAAGAAAACATGCCTAAAGAAAACGTAGAACGTGCCATCAAAAAAGCATTTTCTAAGGACGAAGGCAACTATAAAGAAATCAACTACGAAGGATATGGCCCTCATGGCATCGCCATTTTTGTTGAAACAG
>JAFVZF010000149.1 GCA_017508305.1 Paludibacteraceae bacterium
CTATTGTCTATCTTTAATCAGCTAAAAGGCAATGTGATTTTTATTAAAAATATTGATAATGCCACTCCCGATTCTTTGAAAAAATTAAGCGTGCGCTACAAAAAGTTATTGGCGGGTGTTATGGTCGATACGCAAAAGAAAATCAACCGATTTATGCGTATGTTGGAAAAGGACGATGTGCCCGACGATCAGCTCATCGAAATTATCCATTTTGTGGAAAATATGCTGAATGTAAAACGTTCCAATATTTTGCGTATTGCACGAGAAGAACAAATTAGCTATTTGAAAGAGAAACTAAATCGTCCTTTGCGCGTGTGTGGGGTCGTTAAAAACGAAGAAGAACAAGGTGGAATGCCCTGCTGGGTGGCTAATCAAGACGGAACTGTTTCTTTACAACTTGTAGAATACTATCAGGTATGTGCAGATGCTGCTAAATGCAGACTATTTGATAAAAGTACGCACTTTAATCCGGTAGATATAGTGTGTTACGTAAACGATTATAAAGGTAAACGATTTGATTTTATGCAGTTTGCCGATACGTCTTCGTACATGATATTGCCCAAAGAATTAAACGGTACTCCGGTTAAACATTTGGAAAAAACGGGTTTGTGGAATGGTGGTATGGCAGATTGGAATACCATCTTGGTCGAAGTGCCCATTAAAACCTTTAATCCCGTCAAAACTATTAACGATTTATTACGTCACGAACATCAAAATACCTAATTTATGGACTTGAAACTCATCCAAAATGACAGCTGGTTGGAACCATATCGTCAGGCTATAGAAGGACGATACAATTATGCTATTCAACGCGAAAAAGAATTAACAGGTGGCAAACAGAAATTAGCCGATTTTGCTTCCGGTTATTTGTATTTTGGTTTGCACAAAACCAATGATGGTTGGATTTTTAGAGAATGGGCACCCAATGCTACTGAAATCTTTTTAATCGGGGATTTTAACCAATGGCAACGCATTGATAGCTATCGTTTGAAGCGTAAAGAAAATGGAGTCTTTGAAGGCGTCTTTCCCGAAAATGCCATGAAGCATGGCGATTTGTACAAATTGGTGGTTTGTTGGAACGGTAGCTGTGGCGAACGTATTCCGGCATGGTGTCGTCGGGTGGTACAAGATGAGAATACCAAAATATTTAGTGCACAGGTATGGAATCCGGAAAAACCATACGTGTTTACCCATAAAAAATTTAAGCCCAATACCAATCCTTTGTTAATTTACGAATGCCACATTGGTATGGCTACCAATCAAGAAAAGGTCGGTACTTATGCAGAATTTACGCGTGATGTGTTGCCACGCATTCAAAAAGCAGGGTACAACTGTATTCAAATCATGGCGATTCAGGAGCATCCTTACTATGGTTCGTTTGGTTATCATGTTTCAAGTTTCTTTGCTGCATCGTCACGTTTTGGTACCCCAGAAGAACTAAAAGAACTGATAGATACTGCGCATGGCATGGGTATGGCGGTTATTATGGATATTGTACACTCGCATGCTGTGAAAAATGAGGTAGAAGGTTTGGGACGATTTGACGGCACACCGTATCAATATTTCCACGAAGGAGGTCGTCGTGAACATCCTGCATGGGATTCGCTTTGCTTCGATTATGGCAAGAACGAGGTAATGCACTTCTTGCTATCCAATTGTAAATACTGGTTGGATGAGTACCAATTTGATGGCTTCCGTTTTGATGGGGTAACTTCCATGTTGTACCGTAGCCATGGATTAGGCGAAGCGTTTAGCGGTTATGCCGATTATTATAACCTAAACCAAGATGGCGATGCTATCTGTTACTTGACATTGGCCAATAAGTTGATTCACCAAGTAAAACCACATGCCATTACCATTGCCGAAGAAATGAGTGGTATGCCGGGATTGGCAAGTAAGTTTGAAGACGGTGGTATGGGATTTGATTACCGTATGGCAATGGGTATTCCCGATTTATGGATTAAATACATTAAAGAGTATACCGACGAAAACTGGAAACCCGGACACTTGTTCTGGGAATTGACCAATCGTCGTCGAGATGAAAAAACCATTAGCTATGCCGAAAGCCACGACCAAGCATTGGTAGGTGATAAGACCATTATCTTCCGTTTGATCGATGCAGATATGTATTGGCACATGCAAAAAGGTGATGCCACCTATATGGTAGATCGTGGTATTGCATTGCACAAAATGATTCGCTTGCTAACAGCAAGTACCATCAACGGTGGTTACTTAAACTTTATGGGCA
>JAFVZF010000150.1 GCA_017508305.1 Paludibacteraceae bacterium
ACCCTCATCCTGCCATTTTTACGCAAGTTCTTATTATCTTTGTAGTTCGTATTAGATAAAACAAAAGCAATCAAAATTTATAGTTCATGCTAACACTAAAATACATTACCGAAAACACAGCCGATGTTATTGAACGTTTGGCAAAAAAACACTTTGACGGTAAAGAAGTGATAGAAAAGGTGGTAGCTTTAGATGCTAACCGCAAGGCTACACAAGTAAAATTGGACAACACACTTGCCGAAATCAACCAACTTTCCAAACAAGTGGGCGATTTATTTAAGCAAGGAAAAGCCGAAGAAGCCAACCAAGTAAAAGCACAAACCGCCGCCTTAAAAGAACAAAGCAAAGAGTTTTCGGCGCAATTGGATAGCATTGAAAAAGAAATTACCGAACTATTGCTTACCATTCCTAACCTGCCCAATGCTGATGTACCAGAAGGTAAAACAGCCGAAGACAACGTAGTAGTGCGTACCGGCGGCAATTTAGAAGACCTTCCAAAAGAGGCTCTGCCCCATTGGGAATTAGCAAAAAAATACGATTTAATCGACTTTGAGTTAGGTGTTAAAATTTCGGGAGCCGGTTTCCCCGTTTACAAAGGCAAAGGCGCCAGATTGCAACGCGCACTTATCAACTTTTTCTTGGACGAAGCACAAGCTGCCGGCTATAAAGAAATTATGCCTCCTACCGTAGTGAATGCTGCTTCGGGTTACGGAACAGGACAATTGCCCGACAAAGAAGGTCAAATGTACCATGTAGGTTTGGACGATTTATACCTAATTCCTACCGCCGAGGTGCCCGTTACCAATATTTATCGCGACGTTATTTTAAGCGAAAGCGAACTTCCTATAAAAAATTGTGCTTATACGCAATGTTTCAGACGCGAAGCCGGATCGTACGGGAAAGATGTTCGCGGACTAAACCGCTTGCACGAGTTTTCTAAAATTGAGATTGTGCGCATCGACACCCCCGAACACTCGTACCAAAGTTTGGAAGAAATGATTGCACACGTAGAAAATTTGGTCAACAAATTGGAACTTCCCTATCGTATTTTGCGCTTGTGCGGGGGCGATATGAGTTTTACATCGGCTATCACTTACGACTTTGAGGTTTACAGCGAAGCACAAAAACGTTGGTTAGAAGTTAGTTCTGTATCTAACTTTGAAAGCTACCAAGCCAACCGTTTAAAATGTCGTTACAAAGGTGCAGACAAGAAAACCAAGCTTTGCCATACCCTAAATGGCAGTGCCTTGGCGCTTCCACGCATTGTTGCAGCATTATTGGAAAACAACCAAACGCCAGAAGGCATTCGTATTCCAAAAGCATTGGTTCCCTACCCCGGTTTCGAAATGATTGATTAAATTTGCCCAATGACCTCTACAACCCTATATCCATTGCGCTTTGAGCCTATCTTAAAACCTACCATTTGGGGTGGCGACAAGATAGGCACATACAAGGATATGGACAAATGTCCCCAAAACATCGGAGAGAGCTGGGAAATTTCAGGGGTTAAGGGCTTCGTTTCGGTGGTTTCCAATGGTCATTTGGCAGGCAAAAACCTCAACGAGCTCATTAGCAGGTACAGAGAATTATTTGTAGGCGAATCGGTATACCAGCGATTTGGTAATGAGTTTCCGCTACTTATTAAATTTATTGATGCACGCGACAATTTATCCATCCAAGTGCATCCCAACGACGAAGTAGCTCGTAAAAAGCACCAATCCAACGGTAAAACCGAGTTTTGGTACATTATTGACGCACAAGAAAATGCCTTTCTGTACAGTGGTTTTAATAAAAAAATTACTGCCGAAGAGGTAAAACAACATGTGAAAAATAACAGCATCTGTCAAGTACTCAATAAAGAACATGTCAAAAAAGACGATGCTTTTTTCCTTCCTGCGGGCAGGACATTCTATTGGCGCCGGATTGTTTTTGGCAGAAATTCAACAAACCTCTGATGCTACCTATAGGCTATGGGACTATAACAGAAAAGATGCCAATGGCAATCCACGAGAGTTGCATTTAGATTTAGCATTGGACGCAATCGATTATAAGTCCTACTCCAACTATAAAACAGCATACAAGCCTTGCATCGGGCGTCCTATTAAATTACAGGAATGCAGCTACTTTACAACCAACTTAATAGAAGCCGATACGTTTATTAAGTTTGATTACAAACGTTTGGATTCATTTGTAATTTGGATATGTTTGGAAGGAAGTGCTATTTTTGCTTCGTCCAAAAAACACAACCAAAAGATAAAGCAAGGCGAAACCATCCTATTTCCGGCATGCAATCTTCCTACTGCTCTTATTCCGGAAAGCGAAAAAATCAAGTTGCTTGAAGTTTACGTAGGATAAACGATTTGAGGTTTTCCTATCGCGCATCGCGATGCGAGAAGATAATTCAAAATACTAAGCAAAAAAAACAGTAAATTTATTTGCATATATCGCCACAAAGCACTACTTTTGCATCACATTATTCGGGGTGTAGCGCAGTCCGGTTAGCGCACCTGCTTTGGGAGCAGGGGGTCGTGGGTTCGAATCCCGCTACCCCGACAACTTTAAGAGATTGACTAATAAGTCAGTCTCTTTTTTTTTTATACCTAAATAAACGTTGCAACTTTGTATAATCAATAGAAAAGGTTAAATTTGCAATGCTATTTTGCGCATGATTTATTTTGCTCCAATAGCACATAATACGTAATAATTTACACATTAAATATAAACCTTATGTTTAGAACACATACTTGTGGTCAGTTAAGCTTGCAAGAAGCTGGACAAACCGTTACCCTTGCCGGTTGGGTGCAACGCATCCGCAAAATGGGCGGTATGACCTTTGTTGATTTACGCGACCGTTATGGCATCACTCAATTGGTATTTAGCGACGATGCCAATGCCGAATTGTGCGAAAAAGCCAATGCATTGGGCCGTGAATTTGTAGTACAAGCTACCGGTTTGGTATCGGAACGTACCAGCAAAAATGCCAACCTTTCTACTGGCGATATCGAAATCTTAGTAAGCGACTTTACCATTTTAAATAGTGCCAAAACACCTCCTTTTACCATCGAAGACAATACCGATGGTGGCGACGATTTGCGCATGCGCTATCGTTATTTGGACTTGCGCCGCAACGCAGTTAAAAAGAACTTGGAATTGCGTCACCAAATGGCATTTGAAACACGCAAATACCTTAACGACAACGGTTTCCTTGAAATTGAAACCCCTGTTTTGATTGGTTCTACTCCCGAAGGTGCTCGCGACTTTGTGGTGCCATCGCGCATGAATCCCGGTCAGTTTTACGCCCTACCTCAAAGCCCCCAAACCTTTAAACAATTGTTGATGGTATCGGGTTTTGACCGTTATTTTCAAATTGTAAAATGTTTCCGCGACGAAGACTTGCGTGCCGACCGCCAACCCGAGTTTACCCAAATTGACTGCGAAATGTCGTTTGTAGAGCAAGAAGACGTGATTCAAATGTTCGAAGGCCTAAGCAAACACCTATTTAAAAGCATCAAGGGCATTGAACTAGGCGATTTGCCTCGCATTACTTGGCACGATGCCATGAAATACTATGGTAGCGACAAGCCCGACACCCGCTTTGAAATGAAATTTGTAGAAATTGATGACATTGTAAAAGGTCACGGTTTTTCGGTATTTGACAACGCTGCTTACGTGGGCGGTATTTGCGCCAAAGGTGCTGCCACCTATACCCGCAAACAATTAGA
>JAFVZF010000015.1 GCA_017508305.1 Paludibacteraceae bacterium
AAAATTAGAAAAATGCCAAGATCAGTCAATCACGTTGCTTCAAGAGCAAGAAGAAAGAAAATTTTAAAATTAACTCGCGGTTATTTTGGTGCACGCAAAAACGTTTGGACCGTTGCTAAGAATACATGGGAAAAAGGTTTGCAATACGCTTACCGCGATCGTAAAAACAAAAAACGTAACTTCCGCGCATTGTGGATTCAACGTATCAACGCTGCCGCTCGTTTGGAAGGTATGTCTTATTCTAAATTGATGGGTGCTTTGCACAAAGCCGGTATCAACATCAACCGTAAGGCGCTTGCCGACCTTGCTATGAACGAACCAGCTGCATTCAAAGCAATCGTTGAAAAAGTAAAATAAGTTACTACTTTGTAATAATAAAAAAACTCCTGAACGAAAGTTCAGGAGTTTTTTTTGTCGCTCGTCGTTAGTCAATTGTTGCTTCGCAACGTTTAGTCGTTTAGTCGTTTAGTCGTTTAGTCGTTTAGTCGTATAGTCGTTTAGTCGTTTAGTCGTTTAGTCGTGTAGGCGTTTATTTTATTGACTAATCGACTAATCGGTGAAAGTTGCGATTAAGCGAGAGCAGAAGACAAACGGTCACTGAGCTTGTCGAAGTGCGTTTGGATTATGCCGAGCGGGAGCAACTTATTACATGATTTTAGGCATCGGTTCAGCATAACCCATGTAAACATGGTTTCTGCATTCACCTCGCACTAAAATTCATGAGGGCGAAGCCCGAATAATCGGTGAATCGACGAATCGAAGTTTAAAGGAGAAAGGAGAAATAATAATCGACTTTTGACCTTCGACCTTTGACTTGATCATTGCTCTCGCTTACTCGCAGCTTTATTCGCATTCGCTCATGAAGCTGCTCTCGCTCGGCAATGCTTAAGCAAGCTTATCATTGCTCTCGCTTACTCGCAGCTTTTTCTTCGGCTTTACGTTTCTTTTCCTCTGCTTTGCGTTTCTTTTCTTCTTCTACGTAGATTTTGTGACGACGCTTGCGGTCTTCGCGTAGTAGGCGTTTGGCTTCGCGTTGTTTTTCGCGTTCCAATTTCTCTGCCTCTTTTTTTGCCTTAGCAGCTGCTTTCTCTTCTGGCGTACGCTTTCTAAATACTTCTTTGTAGTATTTAAACAGATTGCTCCATGTGTCAAAATCTTCGCGGTACATAATACCCAACCCTTGGGTGTACAATGCGGTAGAGTAAAGACGGTCGTTTGTTTTATTGTAGGCTTTAAGGCGCAACCTGCCCGATTCAATCAATTTATACTCTAAATCAAAGTCGCCAATAAAGTCCTCGCTTCCGTATTGATTTCGATAGCCCACATTACCGTTTAAAATAAGTCGGTTGTTAAAGAAATTAGTCGATATGTTGACGGTAATTTGTCGGTTGTTTTCGGCATCCAACGAGTTTTCACTATAGTTAACTCCCAAGTTCACATTGTTGCTAATTTGCGATAGCCAGTAATTTAGCTGGCTGGAGATGGTGGCAGTGGCAAAAGAAGCAGCTAATTGTGTAGAATAGCCGGTGCTGTTTTGCGTTACTTGTGGGTTGTAAAACTTGCCGGTAAGTAGCAAAAAGACCATTTGTTGGCTCATCATGTCTTCGGTATTGATGGCTGCTTTTACCATGCGTTGTACCTCTTCGTCGGCATCAGGTAGCTGAATGTCAAATTTAATGGCAGGCGACAAAAGCGGTCCGGTAATACGGGCAATGCACGTTACTTTTACGGTCGAATTTTTGACGGACTGCAATACACTCGACTCCAATAGGTCGGTAAGCGATGCTGTGGTTTGGTAGGTGGCATTGATGTTCATGTTGCAGTTGTTTAGCGGATCGCCGTCAAACGAGATGCTACTGTTTTCGCCTACCTCAAAGCGTTTGCGCATGGCTCCCTGCATTGAAAAGTCGTAGCTACCTTCCGATATTTCGTAGTTGCCGTAAATTTTAATGTTGAGGTTGTTGTCGATTTCTACCTGTAAATTGCCATTGCCTCGTGCTTTAATAATATCGCCGGTGTGACTGTCCAATATAATTTGTGCCTCTACATCGGGAGTTGCCTCGATGGCAAGGTTTACCTTCATCTTGGCTGCCAGATTCTCGGAAATACGTTGCTTGCGTCTAATGCGTCGTTCGTTGACGCTTAACTTGTTGGTTTTAGGGGCTACGTATGTAATAAATTGGTTATCGGTGGCATTGGTGTAGTTGTTGAGCGGAATGGCAAAATAGCTGCCTTTTTCGGGTTTGGCAATGACATCAATGTTTACATTGTTCATATCACCTACGATGTGGGCCGTACCTGTAGCGTACAATTTGCCATAAAAATCGGGGCTGCTTAACTCGGTAGTGTTAAATGCCATAAGGTTATTGACCTCGATATCAATATTGTATACAAACTCGTTGAACTTGTCGTGCGTTACTAAACCATCTACCTTTCCTTTATTGCCAAATTCGTCGGTAATTTCAATGTCTTTAAAGATAAAAGCATTCTTTTTAATGGTGACAGAGTCCTCAAAGAAAAACTTACTCTTCAAGAAGTCGATGGATAGCATGGCGTCTTTTACATACGCTTCGCCCCATATTTCGATGGCGTCTAATTTTCCACCTACGTATAGTTTCCCTTTGGCAATACCCGCCATGTCGTTGGCAAACGAAACCAAATAGCTCTTAATAAAACTAAGGTCTAAATTATTGACATCTATGTCTAAGAGCATCTCGTTGCGGGCAGGTGACACAAAACCAACCACCTTAGTGGTGTCCATAACGTCGTTTAGAACAGTTCCTTTTAGGTCTATCTGTTCCATTTCGTAGTTATAGGTGGCAGAGGCGGCAATTACATCGCCCAATGGCTGTCCGTTGAGTCCGAATTGTTTGGCAGATGCTCGGGCATTCAGTATGGGTTGGTGCAGTACTTGTCCTGCTTCTACATCGGCTGTAACAATGCCCAATAGCTTGATGTCGGGCATGTAAAGTACATTGCTCAAGTATTGTAAGTCGATGTCTTTAAGAGAGGCCTTGATTACTTGCGATTTGTCTTTACGCGAAGCTTTGCCATTGACTTTGATGTATTGGTCCTTGCCATCAAACCAGATGTTGTTGATGGTGAGGGTTTCTTCGTCGTAATGTATCGAACCGGGTTGTACGTGCCACAATGAGTCGGCTAAAATCATCGTTGAGGGTAGCAACGAACAGGTTACGTCCCAAATTTGCCCTTTACGAGTGGGTTTGGCAAAATCGATTTTTGTCTTGATTTCGCCCGAAAAATCGGATTCTACCGTGTTAAGCCAATCTAAGCTCAGTCCTACCTGATTGTTTAATACATTGCCACCTACGTGTACAAAAGTGGTGTCTATAGGGGTTTGGTAGATGGCATCCACATTGACCATGATGCTGTCTTGGAAGTTGTGCATGTGTATGGCTGCGCTGTCGATGCTGTTTCTGCCCAAGTCGATATGGTTGGACTGTACGGCCAACTCAAATAGTTCGTCCTTGTCATTGATGTAACCGCTTACGTAGGTTGTATCATCGATGCTCCAGTTTTGCGAGAAGAAGTAGGCGTAGTCGCTTATGGGGTCTATTTGTGCATGGAAATGGAAATCATTTTTGGCCTCTCCCTTGGTAATGTGTAAAGGTTGTAGGTGTGATAGTTGTTGTGCTAATATGTATTGTAAATTGCGTGGTAGGGTAGATAAAGCAATTTCTCCTTCCAATTCGGCGTGTGCCATGCCCGATTGCAAGGTAATGCGTTGTCGGTTGTCAATTTGTTGAGAGGTAATAGCTACTTTTTCGGGATGCACCATGCCATTGTTGTTGGTAATGTAAATGGAATCGATGGTGAGGTGTCCTAAAATCTGATCAATATTTTGACCAGATAGGTGACTGTTTACTTGGAGCGAAAAAACCAAATCGGGATAAGAAGGCGATAGGTGCATGCCATACAGACTGATGGTGTCGGCTTTGATTGTAAGTTGCATATCCATGCTGTCTTTCTGTTGGATAAAATCAAAGTCGGCACTGAGTGCTCCATGATTTGGGTCTTGGTAGGTTACGGCAGCTTGAATAGTTTGGTCGTTGTACAAACCTTCTATCTCTATGTCTTTAAATGAGTATTGGTTATAGGTAAATTGGTCGATAATCCCTTTTATATTGCCGTTAGGCTTACCGTTTTTGGGTAACTTGCCGTCTAATTCTACGTTGAGCGATACACTTTCCAATAAAGAGGACTGCCCTAATAGTTGTTTTAGGTTAATGGTGTTTGTCTTAATGTGTCCGCTAAAACCAACATCTCCTGTACTTTTGTTGTGCTTAATGAGCAAGTCGGTATCGATTTTCCCGATGTCGGTTTTTAGTAGTCCAAATGCAACCACCTCCGAGAAAAATCCGCTAATATTACCATTAAATTGTATCTTGCCCAAGTTGGATAGCTCTTTTGGCAGTGTAAAGAATTGACCTTGTATGTCCGATACCAATTTCTCGATGCCTCGTTTGGTCGTACTCATCTCTTGTATATTGGCATACAAGTAAGCGTCCGATATATTGTCGATGCCATTTATTTGGGCAACCGTTTTAATTTTCAGGTATTTTCCGTACGATGCATCAAAATTTTTGAGGTGTACATCGTTATTGCCGTATTGTAAGTAGCCATTTAAATGAATGGGTTCGGTAAGGTTTTTGAGTGCCGGTAGCAAAGGTGCAAAATCGCAACCGTATAAAACGGAAGGGTGCAGTGAAACGGCTACTTTTGCGTGCCTTTCAAAATGCGGCATGGTAAATTGTTGTAAGCTATCGTACGATAGTTGCAAACTGTCAAATTGCAACGAACTATTGGCAAGTTGCAGGTTAAAATTACGAATGGAGCTAACCTGTTGCCCCATCGCAATGTCAAAGGCAATGTCCGATAGTTCAAAACCACATTTTTCGGAAAGCGAAAGCGAATGCAAGGTAAATTGCAAGGTGTCTGCCTCTAAAATGCCTAACGATAAACTGCTGTTAAGGCCCTTTATGCCAATGTGATTGGGATCAAATAAACCATTGTCAAGCAGTTGCGCAGGCAAGTGGTCGTAGTAAAACTGTCCGTTACTAATGTGTACACTGCGCACAGAAAAGCGCCAATCGGGAAATTTGGCAGGTTGATCCGAAGCAAAGGCTTCTATTAAAAATTGCAGATTGGTCTGTCCTGTCGAGTCGGTGGTAAGGTAAAAAGTAGGGTTTTCAAGGTACAGATCCTTAATGGCTACCTCTTGCTTAAAAAGCTTTCTATACGATAGGTTGCCGGTAAATTCGCTAAAGGAAGCGACCAACGTTCCATCGGGGTCGTATAGCGCTACATCTTCTATTACAATGCCTTTAAAAGGGTTGTAGGCAATGTGGTTAATCTGAAAGTTGCCGCCGGTGTAATCGGACAGGTAGGATGTGGCTTCTGTTACTAAAAACTTTTGTATGCGTTGATTGGTGAGCAGTAGGGATAAAGAGATAGGTAATGCCATGAGAATTACCACCACAATCGTTACTATTTTAAAGAATTTTTTAATAACTTTGTCCCCTAAATTAAGTGTAGCAAAAATACGAATTTATCCCTATTTATGAAAGAGGAGTGTAAAAAAAATAAAGATGTAATTATATTAGGCATAGAATCGTCTTGCGACGATACTTCTGCTGCCATTATTCGGAACGGATTTTTGCTCTCTAATGTCATTGCCAGTCAGGCTGTTCATAGCGCGTACGGAGGTGTGGTTCCCGAGTTGGCATCGCGAGCACATCAACAAAATATCATTCCAACCGTAAGCGAAGCTATCAAGCGTGCAGGTGTTCAAAAAGAGGATATTTCTGCCATTGCTTATACCAGAGGTCCCGGTTTGATAGGTTCTTTGTTAGTGGGCAATTCTTTTGCCAAAGGTTTTGCCACTGCGCTGAACATTCCCATGGTAGAAGTAAACCACTTGCAAGCCCATGTGTTAGCGCATTTTATCCAAGAGGAGGGCGAAGAGGCCCATTTGCCGGAGTTTCCTTTTTTGTGCCTATTGGTATCGGGTGGAAATTCGCAAATCATCTTGGTCAATGCTTACGATGACATGCAAATAGTAGGGCAAACCATCGACGATGCTGCCGGTGAGGCTTTTGATAAGTGCGCCAAAGTGTTAGGTGGTCCCTATCCGGGTGGTCCTTTTATCGATAAGTTGGCAAAAGAAGGCGATGCTACTGCTTTTACTTTTAGCAAACCACATATTGCCGGATTTGATTACAGTTTTAGCGGATTAAAAACATCGTTTATGTATTCGATTCGCGACCAATTGGCAGAAAATCCTAATTTTATCGAAGAACGTAAGGCAGATTTGGCGGCATCCATTCAAAAAACAGTGGTGGATGTGCTGATGGATAAATTGCTCAAGGCCTCGCGTCACTATGGGATTAAGCGTGTGGCAGTGGCAGGTGGTGTCTCTGCCAACAGTGCTTTGCGTGGGGCATATCAGGCGTATGCTCAGCAATACGGATGGGAAATCTTCTTGCCCAAATTTTCTTATACTACCGACAATGCTGCCATGATAGCCATTACGGCATTGTTTAAATACAAAGATGGTTTGTTTGATTCCATCGATTCTGTTCCATTTTCTAAGGTTGTGATATGAAAAAAGAATCCCTGTGCCAGTTGTTGCAAAAACTAACTCCTTATTGGGGTATGTTTTATTTTGCGTTGATGCTTTTTGCTACCCATTTTATTTGGAAGTATAGTTTTACAGAAAGTTTGTCGATGGGAGGTGCTCCGCAAATTTGGTTGTGGCAGTGGTTGGATTGTTCATACTTTTTTGATGCTTGTGTCGATATTATTTGTCGAGTGTTGGATTGGTTCTTCTCGTCTGTATTAGGAATAGAAGGGTATGTAATGCAAGGTCATCGTTTTTATATGATAGAGCCGGTACGTTCGGTTATTGCTATTGTATGGAGTTGTACCGGTATGAAACAGCTGTTTATCTTTACTGCAATGTTGCTGTTTTATCCACGTGCGCATGTGCATAAACTTTGGGCAATGCCTACCTTTGGTGCCGTGGTGTTGCTACTTAATATGGTGCGACTTGCCGTTCTTTTGTATCATACCAAACAAGCACCCGAAGATTTTGCCTCTTGGCACGAAGCTTCCAAATACGTATTCTATGCCTTTATGTTTGCCATGTGGGTAATATGGGAAGAAATCGCATCAAAGTGTACTACCAAACATGCAGTTAGTTGTAGATAACGGTAATACGAGTACCAAGGTGGCGGTGTTTACCGATGCCGGCGAAATAGTGGTACAATATAATTGGCAACGACCGACAAAAAACCAGTACGCAGCATTGCTGCAATCGTACGTATTGGATGCTGCTATTGTATGTTCGGTGGGTGCTATGGCAGCAGAGTTGGTGGAATGGTTGCAGCAATCCATCCCATTCGTGATTTTGTTGGATGAGCATACGCCTTTGCCGATTAAAAATGCGTATGCCACTCCTCAAACGTTGGGATATGATCGTTTAGCAGTAGCGGTAGGAGCGAATGCAATGCACCGCAATACGCCTATTTTGATTATTGATGCAGGAACGGCTATTACCTACGAATTTGTGTCCGACGACAATACGTACATAGGAGGCAATATAGCACCCGGCTTAACCATGCGCTTGCGTGCTTTGCACGATTATACGCATAAATTACCGTTGCTTGTGCCTGATTTATCGACCGTAGATAAAGGTATTGTGGGCGATGATACGCAAAGTGCCATGCAGTTAGGCATTTTACAAGGGATGGTGTACGAAATAGAGGGATATATTGCTGCATTAAAGGCTCGATTTCCGTCGCTTTTAATTTTTTTAACAGGCGGAGATGCTTTTTTCTTTGAAAGACGATTAAAAAGTAGCATCTTTGTATCCCCTAATTTATTACTATCGGGATTACACTGCATTTTACAGTATAATAAATGTTTGCAAACAGAACAATAATTAGTTTGTTTATCCTGTGTTGGATGGCGGTTGTTGTGCCGGTTTTTGCCGCAGGTACGCTATCGCCGTATTCTCGTTATGGGTATGGTGAATGGTGCAGTGCTGCTTTTAGTGCAAGCAAATCGATGGGTGGATTGGGTTATGGATTGCGCAATAATACCAGTATAAACATGCTCAATCCGGCTTCGTATACGGCTGTCGATAGTTTGACCTTTATGCTTGATTTGGGCGTGTCGGGCAAGATTGACGGATTTAAAACCAAATCGGATAATTCTACCTTGTTTAATGGAAATGTCGATTATGTGGCGATTCAGTTGCCATTGGCAAAATTTGCAGCCATCAGTTTTGGGGTATCGCCCCTTACGACCGTAGGGTATAATTATTCGTTTACCGATGTAAAAAATCCCTATACCGATAAAGATACGCTTACCGTAAAGCAATCCTTTAATGGTAATGGTGGCATGACCCAAGTATATTTAGGTTTGTCGTTTGATATATTGGATAGGGTGGCTGTTGGGGTAAATGGTCATTACGTATTTGGCAATATTTCGCACTTTAGACAAGTAAGTTTTCCATACGAGTCGTCCATGTACAAATCGACTACCCAAACCGAAAATTTATACGTCAGTGCGTGGTTGTGTGATGTGGGAGTACAGTACCATCAACCCATTGGTAATAGCGAGTTAGTGGTGGGTGCTGCCTATTCGTTGCAATTGCCCATGCATAACCGAACCGTTACCACCACGCAAACTACCCTAATAGAAGAAGTAGTGGATACTGAGAGTGCATTTGATTATCCGCAGATAATAGGTGCAGGTGTCTCGTACAAGTGGGAAAACCGCCTGTTGGTTGGAGTAGACGTAGCATGGCAAAATTTTGCAGCAGCCAACTACTACGGAAAAACACAGCAGCTAAACGACCGATTTGTGTATGCCATTGGTGCACAATATGTGCATAAACCCGGCTCCAAGTCGTATGTAGAGAATATGGAGTTTCGTATTGGAGCCAACTATGCCAATTCGTACATTGATATTGACAACAAAGGTTTTGATAAGTGGGCTATTACGTGGGGCATCGGTTTCCCGTTGCCTAATACCATGACTAAGCTCAATTTGCACATGGAGTATGGGCAACAAGGTTCGATACAAACCAATGGTTTGTTGGAACGCTACTACGAAATTGGGATAGGGGTTTCGTTAAATGAACGTTGGTTTGTTAAACGAAAACTAAAATAAATCGTCCAATAGACAAAACAACAATTTAACATAAAACAAAAGCTATGAAAGTGAAGTATTTTTTATTGGGATTGGCCACCGTATTTGCTTTGCCTGCTATGGCAGTAAAAGGAATTGACGATGGCAGTAAATTTGGTACAGGCGAAGATAGTATTCGTTGCTTGGAAAATTTAAGTATGTACCAATCTTACTATAAAATCAAAGATTACGAATCGGCGTATGCCAGCTGGAAAGTGGTTTTTGACGAATGTCCTCAAGCAGGTGGTCGTACTTTGTACGGTAACGGTGCTTTTTTGATTGTTCAAAAAATGATGAAAGCTCCTGCTGCCGAAAAACAACAATGGTTTGATCTGCTAATGAAATGCTACGATCAACGTATTCAATACTTTGGTACCGATCGTAAATATTCGGAAGCATGGATTCGTGGTCGTCAAGCAGTTGATTATATCAACTATTCGGGCGATGCCGAAATGCTTGGAAAAGTACTTCCTTGGTTAAAACAAGCCGTAGATCATGGCATGCACAATGCAGATGCCGATGTAATCAATTCGTATTTCCAAATGTTGGAAAAACAATACCAATCTAATCCCGATGTCTATCGTGCCGGATTTATCGACGAATATTTGCGCGTAGGCGATATGTTGGACAAACGTATCTTGATGGCAGATAAACAAAAAGACAACTATCAATTGGTGCGTAACAATATCGATAATATATTCTCTGTAAGCGGTGCTGCCGACTGCAAAACGTTGGAAGGTGTATTTGCTTCTAAAGTGGAAGCGGAAAAAGAAAATTCTGAAGCCCTTAACAAAATTATCCGCGTGTTCCGCATGGCAGGATGCAAAGATTCTGATGTGTATAGTACCGCTTCTATTTATTCGCACCAATTGAATCCTACTGCACAAACCGCCGAAGGTTGCGCGCAACGTGCTATCAAACAAGAAAAATATGCAGAAGCTATTGCTTTCTACGACGAAGCTTTGCAATTGGAAGAAGTCGATTCGTTGAAATATGACTACGCATACGCCAAGGCTGCTATCTTGCGTCAAATGGGTCGTTATGCCGAATCTCGCTCTGCTGCTTATCAAGCAATTTCGTTTAAAGCCAACGAAGGCGATCCCTATATCTTAATTGCTACCATGTATGCGGATAGTAATCCATTTGGAGATGATAAAATTTTGGCAAAAACTGTATATTGGGCAGCTGTAGATAAATTGGAAAAAGCAAAAAGCATAGATCCCGAATGTGCTGAGTCTGCTCAAAAATTGATCAACGCATATCGTCAGCATTATCCATCTAAAGAAGATGTATTCTTTAAACCGGAGTTAAAACCCGGTACCATGTTCCACATTGGCGGATGGATTAACGAAGATGTTCGTTGCCGAGACTAATGAACAAAAAACTATTGTTTCTACATACAAATTACCGCGTAACGACTACTCTCTGGGTGGTCGTTATGCTTGTATTATCAGCCTGTACCTCTTCTATAGAAAGTGAGGCTACCATTAATCAGCCACGCGATTCGATGGCTGTTATGAAATCGTATGATGTAACAACATTGGTGTCCGACTCTGGTATTACACGCTATCGGGTACATGCCAAAGAGTGGTTGGTGTTTGATAAAGTAAAGAATCCATGTTGGGATTTTCCTTATGGCATACATTTGGAACAATTTGATAAAAACTACCACGTGTATTCGGAAGTAACCTCTAAGAAAGCCGTCTATTATGTAAATGCAGAAGAATGGGTACTGTCGGATTCGGTAGTGGCGGTGAATCGGGATGGTGAAATCTTTGAAACGGACGAGTTGATCATTATACAAGATAAAGATTTGATTTATACGAACAAAGCAGTAAAAATAACGCAGGCCGAACGTATTATTACGGGAGTAGGTATGCGCGCCAATCATCGATTAACCCGATACACCATCGAAAAGACCCAAGGTATCATCACTATAGACGAAGACGAAACGCCATCAGACAGTATAGTATATGAGTAGCATCATTATTATTATTTTAGTTACGTTGCTGTTTTCTGCCTTTTTCTCGGGCATGGAAATAGCTTTTGTCTCTTCCAATAAGTTGCGTTTGCAAATGGATATGCAAAAGGAGAGCCTGACCTCGTCCATTTTGTCCATTTTTTACGCACATCCGGATAGGTATATCTCCACTATTTTGGTAGGTAATAACATAGCATTGGTTATTTATGGGGTGAAAATGGCAGAATTATTGGAGCCATTTTTGCAACTGTTTATAACGAATGGTGCAGTGATGGCTATAGCGCAGACATTTATTTCTACTGTCATTATTCTTATTACAGGTGAGTTTTTGCCTAAAATGATATTTAGGATCAATTCCAATTGGTGGTTGAACGTTTTTGCTGTTCCAATATTGCTGTTTTACGTGCTGCTATACCCCATATCGATGTTTATGAGTTGGTTGTCCGAAATGATAATGCGTTTGTTTCATTTGCCTGTTGGGACTACCGATCGCTATTTGGTGGGCAGGGTAGATTTGGATAGATTGATACACGAATCGATTGTAACATCAGAAGATGAGGTAGAAAACGATTTGAAATTTTTTCAAAATGCCCTTGATTTGTCCAAGGTAAAGTTACGTAATTGCATAGTGCCACGCACCGAAATAGAGGCGGTTGATTATGATTGCTCTTTGGAGGAGTTAAAGCACAAATTTGTCCAAACCGGCTACTCTAAACTGCTGGTTTACCAAGAGAATATCGACAATATAGTGGGCTATGTACATTCCAAAGAGTTGTTTAATCGTCCGGATAGATGGCAATCGCATATTATTTTGGTGCCGATTGTACCCGAAACAATGGCAGCTAATAAGCTAATGAATATGCTTTTGCTCAAGAAAAAAAGCATTGCAGTTGTGGTGGATGAGTTTGGGGGAACTGCCGGAATTGTAACGCTCGAGGATATTGTCGAAGAAATTTTTGGTGAAATCGAAGACGAACACGATACACCCGAATACGTAGAAAAGCAAATCAGCGATACCGAGTTTATTTTCTCGGGCAGATTGGAAATCGATTACTTAAACGAAACGTTTGCTCTTGCATTGCCGGTTTCGGAAGATTACTTGACTTTGGCGGGTTTGATTTTGCATGTGTATCAAGGTTTTCCGTCGGTAGGAGAACAGATAAAGTTAAAAGGCTATAGCGTTAAAATTATCAAAGCCTCAAAAAATAAAATTGAGTTGATTAAGTTAATAAAAGATAGCTAAAAATGTGCCGATTTTTGTAAAAAATCATTATCTTCGCACTTTCATAAATTGAAAAAATAATAATAACACATATTTTATGGCAACATTAGAGAAAATTAGACAAAGAGGGGTGCTTTTGACCTGTATTATTGGTTTTGCACTGATTCTTTTTATTTTTACCGGAGTTGATTTTAATACCTTGTTTGGCGAGTCTCGTACTTTGGTGGGTGAGGTAAATGGCAATCAAATTGAAATTGCCGAATTTGAAAAACGTTACGACGAAGCGCAAACTTTCTTTCAGGTAGAGCGTGGCGTAAGTAGCTTGGACGAGCAAACTGCTGTAGAAGTACGCAATATTGTATGGAATACATGGTTGCGTGAGCAATTGTATGGCGAGGCATGCGAAGAGTTGGGAATAGTTGTTACAGAAGACGAATTGGTGCAACAAATTGTAGGAGAACATCCCAATCCCATGTTGAGCAACTTACGTATGCTGTACAACCCCGAAAAAAATGGGTTTGATAAGGATATTTTGTTGCAACTTTTGAATGCTATCGACGAAGATCCAACAAGCGACTATGCTAAATATTGGGCATATGTAGAACGTAATATTCGTTTGCAACTATTGGAAAATAAATACAATGCGATGGTTGCAACCTCTATCAACTACAATAATGTAGATGCCCAAGCACTTTATGATGCAAAAAAAGCGGCTAACATCGAATATGTATTTACTCCATACACGACACAAGCCGACTCTTTGTACAGTGCATCTGACAAAGAAATAGAAACCTACTACAAGAACAATTTGAACAAATATTATCAGCAAAAAGAGCAACGTGTTATCAAATTGTTGTCATATCCTATTGTGCCTTCTGCCGATGATTTTGCAGAAACCCAAAAATGGATGGATGATTTGAAGAACGATTTTGCTACTTCTGCCGATTTTATTGCTATTTCGAATCAAAATTCGGATGTGGTTTACAACGGTATTGCTGTTTCGAAACAAAAAATTGACGCAGATTTAAAAGATTTTGCTTTTGCAGGCAAGAAAGATGATGTGTTTGGACCTACTTTGTTGGGCGATACCTACAAAATGGCTCGTTTGGTCGAAACCGGTATTATGGCTCCCGACTCTATTCAAGCACGCCACATCTTGGTACAAGATAGTGATGCAGAAAAAACACAGGCGTTGGCAGATAGCTTGGTGGGATTGATTAAAGGTGGTGCCGATTTTGCAGCTTTAGCAAAAGAATTTTCGTTGGCAGGCACTGCACAAAATGGAGGCGATTTGGGTTGGTTTACCGAAGGTGATATCGATGTAGACTTTAGCAAAGCATGTTTCGCTGCTAAAAAGAACGAAGTGTTTACTTATCCCATGGGTACTGCTATCCAAATTGTACAAGTGACCGAACAAACAAAACCGGTAGAAAAGGTGTTGATTTGCGTGCTTCAACGTAAGGTAGAAGCAGGCTCTCAAACCTATGGCAGAATTTACAACGATGCCAGCCAGTACATTGCAAAGAATACAACACAAACTGCCTTCCAAGATAGTGCACGTGCAGAAAATGGTTTGTTCTTACGTACCTATACCGTATCGAAAGACGATAATTTTGTAGGAACATTGGAAAACTCCCGCCAAATTATTCGTTGGGCATTTGATAATGACCCCGGTGTAGTAGCCGATCAAGTATTTGAATGTGGCAATAACTTTGTGGTAGTAGTGATGGATCAAGTTATTCCGCAGGGAGAAAAATCGTTGGATATGGTAAAAATGCAAGTAAAATTGGCTGTGTTGCAAGACAAAAAAGCCGATGCCATTATTGCGACTATGAAAGCTTCTGGCGACAATTTGGCTGCTTTGGGCGATGTAAAAACGGCTACTAATGTATCGTTGTCTTCTTCGTTTATTCCTAACGTAGGTAGAGAACCCATGCTATCGGCTTGCATCCCTGCTTTGATCGAAAGCAACCAAATTCAATACGTAAAAGGAAATATGGGTGTATATGCCGTAAAATTGCAATCGGTAGTTCCTCAGGCTGCCTATGACGCTGCTGCAGAAATTCAGGATTACAGCAACCGCAATCCTTTTGTGTATACCACATTTGAATCCTTGAAAAATAGTGCCGATATTGTAGATAATCGCATTAACTTTTACTAATGTAATAGGCGTTAATAAGTGAGCGAAACTTTTTCCTCCTTTTGACACACTTCCAATAAAAGGGGCTAACTAAATAATTTTAGTCAGCCCCTTATCCTTAATTCAAACCTTCCTTATTTATGACAACTTCATCATTGAACGAACAGCAAAAGGCGGCGGTAATGTACAACGAAGGTCCTTCGTTGGTCATAGCCGGTGCTGGTTCGGGTAAGACACGTGTACTTACCTACAAGATTGCCTACTTGATGGAGGTGGTAGGTTTGAAGCCTTATCAAATTATGGCGCTTACTTTTACCAACAAGGCTGCACGCGAGATGAAACAGCGTATTGCCACCATGGTAGGAGAGGAAAAAGCGCGCCATTTGGCGATGGGAACATTTCACTCTCAATTTGTTAAGATACTTCGTGCGGAGTCTTCCTATTTGGACTTGCCCTCTAATTTTACGGTTTACGATACATCCGATTCAAAAAGTCTGATTAAATCCATCGTCAAAGAGATGCAATTGGACGACAAAACGTACAAACCATCGGCTGTATTATCCAGAATATCGGCTGCCAAAAATAAAATGATTATGCCAGAAGCATACGATGATGCAGCTGGGGCTTCTGTCGATTTTATGCGTCGTATGCCCAAGGTAAAAGCGGTATATGCAGCATATCAGAACCGTTTGAGGCAGGCTGGAGCAGTTGATTTTGACGACATGTTGTGCTTGACCAACCGTTTGTTTGCGCAATATCCGCAAGTGTTGGAAAAGTACCAAAATCGTTTTCAGTATATATTGGTCGATGAGTATCAGGATACAAATTATGCGCAGTATCTAATTATCAAAGCATTGGCAGCTAAACATCATCGCGTGTGTGTGGTAGGTGACGACTCGCAAAGTATCTATGCGTTTAGAGGCGCTGATATTAGCAATATCCTGCATTTTCAGAAAGAGTATGCACCTGCCAAACTGTTTAAATTGGAGCAAAATTATCGTTCGACGCAGATGTTGGTTGAAGCCGCCAATAGTTTAATCGCACACAATAGAGGTAGAATCCCCAAACATGTATTTTCGGAAAATGCGGCAGGCGAACCTGTGCAAGTCGTAGAAGCCTATTCGGATACCGAAGAAGCCCACATGGTAGCCATGCGCATTGCTCGTTTAACACGTAGTACAACGGCTTCTTATGGCGATATTGCGGTGTTATACCGTATCAACGCCTTGTCTCGGTCGTTAGAAGATGCCATGCGTAATCAAGGAATTCCTTATGTTATATATGGCGGTCAATCCTTTTATCAACGAAAGGAAATTAAGGATGTGTTGGCGTATTTACGTTTGTTGGTGAATCCGTCTGACGAAGAAGCTTTTAAGCGATGTGTAAATTATCCCGCGCGTGGTATTGGCGAAACGACCATCAATAAAGTAAAGGAAGTGTCAAGTACGCAACAGGTGTCTTTGTTTGAGGTAGCAAGTAATCCGTTGGCATATAACTTGCCTGTAAATGCTCCTACTGCAAAAAGACTGATGGCTTTTACAGAGTCGTTGCAGCACATAGCGGCGAACATGCAGCAGCAAAATGCCTATGAGGTGGCGGTACAAGTGCTTAATATGTCGGGTATAGTCAATGCCTTGAAAGCAAGTGCTGATATTGCGGCGGAGAGCGATTTGCAAAATATCGACCAATTGTTGGGAGGTATCAAAGAGTACGTGGATAAACAGTTGGAAGAAGAGGGGCAAGAACCCACTTTAGCAGCCTATTTAACAGAGGTGGCATTGCTGACTGATGCCGATAATGATAGTAGCGATGATGCCGATAAAGTAACGCTTATGACCGTTCATGCGGCAAAAGGCTTGGAATTTCCCCATGTGTTTGTGGTAGGATTGGAAGAAGAATTATTTCCAAGCTGTAAGGATGTGGAAAGTACAGAGGGGATAGAAGAAGAAAGGCGACTGTTGTACGTGGCGATAACACGTGCCAAAGAGCAATGCTTTTTATCGTATGCTAAGTCGCGTTTTAGAAAC
This sequence comes from Paludibacteraceae bacterium, assembly GCA_017508305.1. Classification (GTDB taxonomy): domain Bacteria; phylum Bacteroidota; class Bacteroidia; order Bacteroidales; family Paludibacteraceae; genus Enterocola. The sequence goes on from JAFVZF010000015.1 coordinate 16,587, forward strand.
GGAAAAACCATGTATGGCATGCCCAGTCGATTTATACGAGAAATAGACAAAAGGTATGTGCAACATCATGCAAAAGGTGTATCTTCGTTTGATTTTTCGCGCAAAGATGATAGTTTCTTTTCTCGGCCTACTTTTGTGGCGCAACGTAAGATGCCCGGATTGGTAGCAAAACCATCTGCTGTTTCTGCAAACACGCAGTCATTTACGCCTTTACAGCATGTGGTGGTAGGACAAAAAGTGTTGCACGAAAAATTTGGAATAGGGGTGGTGTCGTTGGTAGAAGAATCGGCGTCCGGCACACGTGTCAAAGTGCAATTTGAGCATTCGGGCGAGCGGTTGCTACTATTAAAATTTGCAAAATTAAAAATAATCGATTGATTTAATCGTTATTATACTAAAAAGGGGCATGGTAAAAAGATTTGTTCTCATTTGTATGGCTTGTTGGGCTGCCATTTCTACAATGGCTGCCGCTAACATTGTGCATGGATACGTTCGTACAGAAGGAGGAGATTTGTTGCCCTATGTAGATGTGCAAATTAAAAGCGAGAACCAACATACCCTAACAGATACGGTAGGTGCATATGCGTTGGTTACCGAATCGGATACCATTTTGGTGGAGTTTTCGCACCTCGGCTACAAAACCGAGCAGCGTTACTTTATTTTTACCCCCAAAAAGACCGTAAGGCGCATGGATGTTTTTATGCGCGAGGATGCCCAAAATTTAGAGGATGTTATGGTGTCGGGTGGACGTTTGCAGCATACCATGTCGCAACGCATCGATGTGAGCACTTTACAAGTGTTGCCGGTGGCTACGGGTGGCGGCATCGAAGATTTGGTCAAAACATTTCAGGGAGTAAGTTCTAATAACGAGTTAAGCTCGCAATATTCGGTTCGTGGGGGTAGCTATGACGAAAATAGCGTGTATGTTAATGGTATAGAGGTGTATCGTCCCTACTTGGTACGTACAGGCGAACAAGAAGGATTGAGTTTTGTCAATCCGGATATGGTAGGAAATGTGCAGTTCTCGGCAGGTGGTTTTGATGCTCGTTATGGGGATAAACTATCGTCTGTACTGGATATTACCTATCGTAAACCCATAGCTTTTGAAGCAGGTATTGGAGGTAGCTTTATGGGAGCCACCGCTTATATAGGCTCATCTAACGAAAAATACAGCCAAATACATGGTATTCGCTATAAGAATGCTTCTTGGTTGTTGGGAACGCTTCAGACCAATGCCGAATACGATCCTAACTTTTTGGATTACCAAACGTACCTTACCTACAAGCCACATCCCAAGGTCGAATTGTCGTTGTTGGCAAACCTTTCGCAGAATACCTATAACTTTAGACCCGAAACCCGTTCTACAACCTTTGGATCGCTCAACGATTTGCAAAACTTTACGGTTTATTTCAGTGGACAAGAAAAGGACCGCTTCCGTACAGTATTTGGTGCGCTGTCGGCGGTGTATAAACCCACTGACCGTTGGAAGTTGGGGGTTACGTTGTCTGCGTTCTATACCGATGAGCGCATTAGCTACGATATAGAAGGTGAGTATTGGCTCAATAAAGTGTACTCTTTAGAAGATTTGACAGGCGAACAAACAGGTGTGGGCAACTATTACGAGCATGCGCGCAACCAAATGAATTCGTTGGTGTTGAAAGCTGCGCACGATGGTTCGTTTCAACTAACAGAGCACAATTCCTTGTCTTGGGGGGTCGATTATACGCAGGAGTTGGTCAACGAAACGGTCGATGAGTGGGAGATGCGCGATTCGTCCGGTTATTCCATTCCGTACCACGAAACCAATCCCAACTTGTACTATACCCTCCAATCTGCCAACCAACTCAATGCGTTTAGAGTGAGAGGTTATATTCAGGACGAATACCGTTGGCACATGAAAAAGGGAGGGATTATGTCGTTTAATGGAGGTGTGCGCTTTAACTATTGGTCGTTTAACAATGAGTTTACCGTTAGCCCTCGTGTAGTGGTTGCGTATTTTCCGGATATTAAACCTGATATTCGTTTTCGTTTTGCAGCAGGTTTGTATTACCAATCGCCTACCTATAAGGAAATTAAGGATACTATCACCATCCATAATCAGCTGACCAACTATTTGAACAAGGATATCAAGTCGCAACGTTCGTTGCAGTTTATTGCCGGTATGGATTACTACTATAATTTCTTGCGACATCCTTTCAAACTATCGCTCGAGGTGTACTATAAGAATTTGGCGAATCTGATCCCGTACAATGTAGATAATATGAATATTACCTATTTGGGGCATAACAATGCCACTGGATATGCGGCAGGATTGGATGTCAAATTGTTTGGCGAAATGGTTCCGGGTGTCGATTCGTGGTTGGGATTTTCGTTGATGCGCACCATGGAAAAAATAGGTGGCAGTGACGAATACATACCTCGTCCCACCGACCAGCTGTATAATATTTCCTTGTTCTTTCAGGATTATATTCCGGGATTGCCGCAGTACCGGGTACATGTGCTGTTTAACTGGGCTCAAGGTTTTCCGGTGTGTCCGCCACATAGTCCACGTTCTGCCTCTAAAAATTTACGCGCGTCCGATTATCGTCGTGTAGATATAGGCCTATCGCGTGTGTTTGAAAAAGGAAAAGATCCATGGATGGGTAGGGGATTCTTTAAACCTTTTAAGCAAATTTTGATTGCTTTTGAGGTGCTGAATCTGTTTGGCTTTAATAATGTGAATTCCTACTATTGGGTAACTGATATTTACAATGTACAATATGCTGTGCCTAACTATTTGACAGGAAGGCAGTTTAACTTAAAAATTCAACTCAAATTTTAGTATGTATAATGGTGTTTTTTGGCTGATTATAGCCTTTATTATTATTGAGTTTGTTATTGAAAGATGGGTGTCGAAGCTTAATGCCGGCTGGTTCGGAAAACCTATTCCCGATGTATTGTCAGGTGTGTTTGATGCAGATAAGTACGCCAAACAGCAATCTTATTCGCTTACCAATTATCGTTTTGGCGTCTTGACAGCATCGTTTTCGGTGGTTGTTTCGTTGGTGGCACTATTTTTTGGCTTGTATGGATGGTTAGATACCTATTTGCGCGTGTGGATAGCACAAGAGGTGTGGTTGTGCTTGGCTTTCTTTGGCGTTATCATGTTGGTTAATACTATTTTGGATATACCATTTGATTACTATCGAACCTTTGTCATCGAAGAAAAATTTGGTTTTAACAAAGCAACAAAGGGCGTTTTTTGGGGCGATCAAGCCAAAAATTTATTGCTATCTGCTGTTATGGGTGGTGTTTTGTTGGGATTGATTACTGCAGTGTATGTGGCGTGTCCTACCTATTTTTGGCTGTTGGCATGGTTGCTGATTTCTGCATTCTCGCTATTTATGACTATGTTTTATTCCGAATGGATTGTGCCCATGTTTAACAAGCAAACTCCATTAGAGGCAGGAGAGCTACGCGATGCCATCGAGCAGTTTGCCCAAAAAGCAGGCTTTGAATTGACCAATATTTACGTAATTGACGGATCTAAGCGTTCTACCAAAGCCAACGCCTATTTTAGTGGGTTGGGGGCGAAAAAACGTATTGTTCTGTACGATACGCTTATTAAAGAACTGACTACACAAGAAATTGTAGCTGTTTTGGCGCACGAAATAGGACACTATAAGCACAAACATACACGTAGCATGATTGTGGTATCTCTTTTGAGTAACTTGCTGATGTTTGCTTTGTTGGGATTTTTTGTGGCAAGTCCTCAATTGTCAGCTGCCATGGGAGGCGAACAACCTTCGTTTCATTTGGGGGTAATGGCGTTTGGCATTTTGTATTCGCCTGTGTCTACCATGCTTGGATTGATAATCAATGCATTGTCGCGTAAAAATGAGTACCAAGCAGATGCGTATGCTGCTTCGTATGGATTGGGTGAGGATTTGATTGGTGCTTTAAAGAAACTTTCTGCTACTTCTTTGTCCAACTTGCAACCACATCCTGCCTTTGTGTTTGTGCATTATTCGCATCCTACCTTATTACAGCGTATATTGGCAATTAAAGAGAAATAGGTGCTATCCGTTTTGCGAATGCTTTTTCTGGTATTCGTTCAGGGCAGAAAGTAAATTTTCAATGAGGTAAAAGTCCTCGGTGTGCAGCGGAGTTTTTAATGTCCATTTTACAGGGTCGGTTGTTTGTACGGTGATGCAACAATCGGCCTTGTCTGTTATTGTATAGCCCTTTCTTAGAAGGGCACGACGCATCCAAAGCAGGTGTTCGCTCTCTTCGCCTTCCAATTGAACTTGTTGTCCGTTACTGCTGTATTGTACCCTAAAATTGCCCACCTGCCTATCAAAATAGAATTGGGTAGAAGCAAAGGCTTTGTCCATATAGTTGCTTAGTACAATGTCTTCTGGGATACCTTTCTGTATGCCTTTTGCCGTGAGTAGCCACAGCTTATCGGCAATTTGTAACGTCAACTCCAATTCGTGGGTAGAAAGCAAAATGGCTTTGCCGGTTTGCTTTGCCAATTGACGCAGCAGTAACATAATGTCAATGGTGTTGGGAAGGTCTAAGTGAGCCGTTGGTTCGTCTAAAAAGATAATGGGTGTGTCTTGAGCCAAGGCTTTGGCAATCATAACCCGTTGCTTTTCTCCGTCCGATAGTTGACTAAAGTAGTGGTGGGTTTTGTGGGTTAAATGTACCTGCTCGATAGCTGTAGCTACCCATTTTTCGTCGTCTGGAGTTAATTTTCCTGCCCAGTTGGTATGAGGGAAGCGCCCCATTTCTACAATTTGTTGTACGGTGAGTGATTGGCTTTGGATGCGGTCCGTCAACACCACTGCCAACAATTTGGCACGTTCGGCATGTTTTAGGCTGTTGATACTCACGTCATTGAGTAGGATGCTGCCTTCCAGTGGTTTCTGTAGTCCTGCCAAGGTGCGTATGAGGGTGGATTTGCCGCCTCCGTTAGGTCCGATAAGCCCGACCATTTCGCCTGTGTATAGTTGTAGCATCATGTTTTGATGCAATACCTTCTTGCCATATCCGATGGCTAATTTCTTGGTGGTTAGTATGTGGTAAGAACGACTCATTATTGGTGTAAATGTTTGTTTTTGATGATAACCCATAAAATAATCGGTGCGCCAATTAACGAACTAACTGCATTGATCGGTAACATGTACTCACTAATGGGCAATTGGGTAAAGCAATCGCACAGCATGGTAAGCGTCGCACCTATAAGAATGCAGGCGGGTAAAATGAGGCGATGATCGGAGGTCTTAAAGATACCTCTTGCAATGTGTGGGACTGCCATTCCGATAAAGGCAATAGGTCCGGTAAATGCGGTGGTGGTGGCTGCCAATATACAAGTAATCAATATAATCCATGTACGCGTCCATCCCATAGAAATGCCCAAACCACTGGCGTAGTTTTCGCCCAATAGTAGGGCATTTAGGCGTTTGCACAGTAATAGGGCACCTATCAGCCCTGCAATAATGACGGGAACCATGATACCGAGCATATCCCATGTAACAGCTCCTATACTGCCCATAGACCAAACGACGTACAGCTTGAGCGATTCCGGATTGCTAACGCTTTGGAGCACGTTGATAATGGCCCCTGCCAAAGAGCCAAACATCATACCTACTAATAGCAACGACACCGTGTCGGAAGTGCGGGTTGAAACCGCTAAAACAAGTAGCATAACCAATAGTGCACCTATAATGGCAGCGATAATTTGCATCCAGATGTTTCCGATGATAAAGGCAGGAAGCAGCGAACCGCTTAAAAGCAATAAAGCGACCCCTAAACCGGCACCGGAACTGATACCTAATACATAAGGACCTGCCAAAGGGTTGGCAAAAAGCGTTTGCATCAGCTGTCCGGCAACTGCCAAACCTGCTCCGGCTATACATGCCGTTAGTGCTTTGGGTAATCTAAATTGAAGTAGAATAGACCCAATGCTTTCGTTGTTTGGAGCGGTGCTTGTTATTGCTTGCCATAGTTCGTGGGGAGAGATACGTATGCTCCCTATACAAATATCGGCTACAGTGACGATGGCAAACAACAGTATAATGCAACCATATAGTAGGGTGTTTTTGGTGGTATTCATGGTAACCTTTCGATATAATAGGTGTCTTGATTGGGTAAAATTGTAGGATGGGCGATGCACATCAGATCGTGTAGCAGTCTGTCGGGATAAACCACTGCGCTTTCCCAAAAATCATTTCCTCCTGTTGGCGTGAGGCGTTTGCGGTAGTGATACATTTGTCGGCTTTTGGCAGCTGCAAATTGAACCAATCGGGCATCCATTTGTGCCAATTGTTGGTAGCTGTCGGCATCGATACCCACCCATATTTCTGCTTGCTGAAAGTAAAACCACACCGTCTCGAACGACAGTGGCAGACTGCCAAATTGCTCGTTGTCGCTATAGTGGTAGGATAGGTTGGCATGCTCGAATAGTTGCCCCATAAAACTCTTTCCTCCGGGCATGTACCATGTGTCTTTAAAGGGCAAACCACTCATAATAGTAGGTTGGTGTGTTGCTTTTTTTGCCAATTCGGCGAGTCGATTGTACTGCTGTGCAGTGGCGTTAAAGAGGCTGTCCGCCAACTCCTTTTGGTCAAAAAGCAGCCCGTATACTTTGATCCATTCTGCTCTGCCTAATAAGTGAGGTTCTGTCCATTCTACCGTCGGAATAATCGGGATATGGAGTTGGTATAGCCGATTGGTTTGTCCGTCTGTTTGAGGATAGGCGGTGATAAACAGGGCGTTGGGCGATAGCTGTACTATTTTTTCCAAATGCATTTGATAGGCATCGCCCAAGTGGTGAGTGTGCCCTGTGCGGTATTGTTGTTGCAACTTCGGACTGTAAAATAGTTCGGGCGATGTTGTGCCCACTACGCATTCTGTTTGGGAAAGTGCATCGATAAATCCGATATGTGGAGCCGACTGAAGGCATACCGTTTGCAAGGGAATGGTCAATTGGATGCCATCGGTGGGTGTTTGGATGCTATCGTGACGCGTTAAATAGTATTTGCCGAGTATTTCGCCTTTTTGCCAAGGATTGTAAAGGATTAAAAGCGAGTGGTTGTCGGTGTGCTGTATACTAAAATGTTGTGCATACTGCAAACTGTCTGTTTGGTAATGGACGATTGGTTTCTCGGTCCCTTTGTGAGGGCGTGAGCAAGCACAAAAGCAGCAAATTAGTAGTATGTAGTATAAGTGTTTTGGCATCGTTTACGATTCTAATTTTGCAAATATACGGCAATATTCCTTATATTTGCAAACTAAACGTTCGTTTAGTGATTGCCTCAACGACTAAACGCCTAAATATCCTAAAATGAAAATCATCATCATTGGTCCTGCGCATCCATACAGAGGAGGATTGGCTACTTTTAACGAGTGTATGGCACAACAATTTGCCAAAGATGGCCATGATGTACGGATCGAAACATTTACCCTGCAGTATCCCTCGCTTTTATTTCCGGGCAAGACGCAATATACAACCGATGCGCCCCCTGTGGCATTGCCCATTACACGAACGGTGCATTCGCTTAATCCTTTTAATTGGATAAAGGTGGGCAGAAGATTGCGCCAAGAAAAGGCAGATTTGGTACTATTGCGCTATTGGATGCCCTTTATGGCTCCTTGTATGGGAACGATTGGTCGCATCATAAAAAAAAATAAGCATACCAAAGTGGTAGGGCTGATAGACAATATGATCCCTCACGAAAGACGAGTGGGAGATACGCTTCTGTCGCGTTACTTTGTAAAAGGCATGGATGTTTTTGTGGTACTTTCATCGTCAGTAAAAGAAGAGTTATGCCAATTTGATAAAGAAAAACCCTGTTTGGTGGTGCCGCATCCTACTTACGATCATTACGGGGCGTTGCTTACCAAAAAGGAGGCAGCAGCTCGCTTGGGCTTGGACGAGACGACTCGCTATATACTATTTTTTGGATTTATACGCGATTACAAAGGTTTGGATGTGTTAATGCGCGCTTATGCCGACAGGCGGATGGCGCAACACAATATTCGGTTGATTGTGGCGGGCGAATTTTATAACAATGCTGATAAATACCACGCATTGGAAAAAGAGCTGGGATTAGAGGGTAGGATATTGTGGTATTCCGATTATATACCCAATGATGCGGTGACGCATTTTTTCAGTGTTGCCGATTTGGTGGTGCAACCTTATAAAACAGCTACACAGAGCGGAATCTCGCAAATGGCCTATCATTTTGAAAAACCCATGGTCGTAACAGCGGTAGGTGGATTGCCTGAGATTGTGCCGCATGGCAAGGTAGGCTACGTGGTTCCGGTAGATGCGCAGGCTGTTGCCGATGCGGTTGTCGATTATTTTGTTTGTCATACCGAAGCCGACTTTAAGCCTTACCTTAAAGCAGAAAAAATGAAATACACGTGGGAGAGCTTTTGTCGTATGGTGGTAGACTTCGTTAAAACTAATGATAAAGGATAAAACCATTAAATTCATAGATGGTTAAAAATAAATTGTTGAAAAGTTTTTTGGTTTTTATCACTTAATTATTTGTGTATTTGCAAATAAAGTTCTATTTTTGCAATCCGTTTTGAAGAATATACAAAAAACAATATAGCAATGTCAAAAATTTGTCAAATTACCGGTAAAAAAGCCGTTATCGGCAACAACGTTTCTCACTCAAAGAGAAGAACGAAACGTAAGTTTGATGTGAACCTTTTCGTTAAAAAATTTTATTGGGTTGAACAAGATTGCTGGGTAAGCCTAAAGGTTTCTGCCAATGGTCTTCGTGTTATCAATAAATTAGGTTTGGACGCAGCTATCAAACGTGCTGCTGAAAAAGGTTACCTATAACATTTAATTAAAGGAGATTACTACCATGGCAAAAAAAGCAAAAGGAAATAGAGTACAAGTTATTCTTGAGTGCACCGAGCACAAAGAAAGCGGTATGCCCGGCATGTCGCGTTACATC
>JAFVZF010000001.1 GCA_017508305.1 Paludibacteraceae bacterium
GCATTGCCGTAACCACGCATGGATAGCTGCATGCCTTCTTGCACGCCGGCAGGTATGTTGATGGTAATCACTTCAGACGAATCGATTACACCATCGCCACCGCATTTTTTACACTTTTTGGTAATGATTTTGCCTTTGCCACCACAATTGGGGCATACCGATTCGGTTTGCATCATACCAAACAACGAATTTACGGTACGCACTACCCTGCCTGTTCCGTTACACGTAGAACAGGTTTCATAATCAGAGGCACTTTCGGCACCGGTACCGCCACATTCGGGGCACACCACCTTTTTACGCACCTTTATTTTCTTTTCTACACCGGTGGCAATTTCTTGCAACGATAATTTTACTTTGACGCGTAAGTTGCTACCACGAGGCGTTGCAGCCTGTCTCGAACTACGTCCTCCACCAAAGTGACCACCAAAAATATCGCCAAATTGTTCAAAGATGTCTTCCATAGAGAAGCCACCACCAAAGCCACCAAATCCACCTCCATAACCACCAGAGGCAGCGCCACCCATACCGGCATGTCCAAATTGGTCGTAACGTTGACGCTTTTGAGGATCGCTCAATACATCATAGGCCTCGGCTGCTTCTTTAAACAGCTCTTCGGCTTTTTTATCCCCCGGATTCTTATCGGGATGGTATTGAATGGCTTTTTTGCGATACGCCTTTTTTATTTCGTCAGCAGTAGCCGTTTTTGCAACGCCTAATACTTCGTAATAATCTCTTTTTTCTGCCATAATTGTATTCTCCTATTCTGCTACCACTACCTTGGCATAACGAATCACTTTATCGTGAAACATATAGCCTTTTTGGGTGCAATCAATAATTTTACCTTTTTGACTTTCGTCGGCAGCAGGAAACATTGATATAGCCTCGTGCAAGTCCATGTCAAAGTCTTTATCTTTGGTATCCATCTCTTTGACACCATTATTTTTCAAGAAGTTTACAAAACTACTATGAATCATAATAATGCCTTCTTTTAAGGGCGAATCTTCTTCGGGCAAATGCGCCAAAGCACGTTCAAAATCGTCGATAATGGGCAACATATCAATAAAGACACGTTCTCCGCTGTATTTAATTAAATCGGCACGTTCTTTTAGTGTGCGTTTTTTATAGTTATCAAACTCTGCCATTAGACGCAAGTGTTGGTCGTTTAATTTTAATATTTTATCAGCCAAATCATCTGCTACTTGTGTCTCTTGAGTATCTTGTGCAGTTTCTGTAGCTTCTTCTGCTACTGTTTCTACATTTTTTACTTCTTCCTGTTCTTCTAATGGTTTGTTTTCGCTGTCTGGTTTCATATCTGTTTTTATTGGTTATTCGGTGATGCGGTGATGCGGTGATCTGAGTCACCGTTTGTAGTATTTATAGCAAAAAGTGTGCCAAAAAAATAAGAATAAATAATAAAATCGGGCACTTCGACAGGCTCAGTGACCGATTTTATTGTCGAAAGTCCAAAGTCGAAAGTCTGACCTTAGACTTTATTCGCTCGCGATTAATCAACGTTTCTTTTGTTGTTGTTTGAGCATTTCGCGTTGTCGCGCCATTTGTTCTTTTTGCATCTTCTCCAAACGTTCCATAAAACCCGATTTCTTTTGGGGTTTACCCGAGTTTGCTTTCAGTTTTGCTAATAATTTTTCGTCGTTTATGGACATGCGGAAAATAAAGGTTTGCAACAATGTAAACAGGGTCGAAATCAAATAGTAGTAGCACAAGCCCGATGCATAATCGTTAAAGAAGAACAAGAACATCACAGGCATTAAGTACATCATCCATTTCATCATAGGCATTTGTTGTTGACCCGTAGCCTGCGAGTCCATGGAAATCTTCGTCGATATAATATTGGTAATGGCCATTAGCAAGCAGAATAAGCTGATGTGATTACCATAATAGGTCGAAATAAAGGGAATGTACGTAGTCCAGCTATAGATAGAATCGTACGATGACAAATCTTCTGCCCACAAGAAACTTTGTCCACGCAACTCGATAGCAGCCGGGAAAAACACAAACAAGGCAAATAAAATAGGCATTTGAAGCAACATGGGCAAGCATCCTCCCATAGGACTCACACCTACTTTGCGGTACAATGCCATGGTGGCTTGTTGGCGTTCCATGGGTTTGTCTTCTGGAATTTTGGCATTGATTTTTTCTATCTCAGGACGCAAAACACGCATTTTAGCTGTAGATAGGTACGATTTGTAGGTAAAGGGTAACAAAATCAGTTTGATAATCAATGTCAATAATAGAATGATAACACCATAATTGCTGATAAATCTTCCCAATAGGTCAAAAATAGGAATAATCAAGTATTTATTGACCCAACCAAAGATGCCCCAACCAAGTGGAATCAACTCATCCAAGGTTAATTCATCTTCGCTGTTTTCTACATTGTCATCCAACGATTTAAGCAACTTATACGAATTAGGGCCAAAGAAATAGCGCAAGTGGGTATCGTTACTGCCGGTAATATCAAAGTCGAATGCAGTCAGTACCGAGCAATCTTTTAGGTAGTTGCTTTCCTTGCTGATGTGCGATTCTACATTGGTATTGGTAAAGAAATTATCGGCAATTAATACTGTCGAAAAGAATTGATCCTTACATGCAATCCATTTAATGCGATTAGAAAGTTCTTCTCTATCGTCCGATTCGTTGCTTAAATTATCTACTTCGTCGTCCCAATATTTAAAATAGATGCCGGAATAGCGGCCCTCAAATTTCTTGCTACGCTCTTGACAACGAATTTGCATATTCCACGACATATCCAAAGCGGTCATACGTGGCGATAGTACTTTTTCCATACCTTTTGATTGTATGGTCATGTCTACCATATAGCTACCCGGATGCAGCTGATATATCATAGAAAAGTAGGCTGTACTATCCACCGGCAATGTCATGACAAGAGTGCTGTCGTCAATTTGCTGTGCTTGAAAATACAATCGATCAGATTCTACAATACGGTTGTTAGCAGTAATCAAACTAAAACGAGTCTGTGCATCGTTTTGGTCAAATAGCACCAACGGTTCTTTATTAAAAGTGGTATATTCTTTCAATTCTACCGACTGAATCATACCTCCTTTATTGCTAAAGGTAAGTTTGATAACGTCGTTTTCCAATACAGAAGTAGTTTCTTCGCCAACCGATAAGGCTGTTAAAGCACCATAGTCCACCACCTGTGCATGCTTAACAGAATCGGCATAGGCTTGTGCTTGCAGAAATTCCATTTCTTTAATGGCAGCTTGTTCTGCTTGTGCCATGCGAACAGAATCTGCATAAGCTTTTTGGGCATCTAACTGTTCTTGAGTGGGCTGTGTGTACCACGAATATCCTACTAAAAGGGCTAAAATCAGGGCAAATCCAATAATTGTGTTTTTATCCATGCTTATTTATCAATTGCGGCTTTTACAAAGTTTACAAATAATGGGTGTGGTTTTTCTATGGAGCTACGGTATTGTGGATGGAATTGTACCCCAATGTACCATTTCAATGAGGGAATTTCCAATATTTCTGCCAATCCGGTTTCCGGGTTTACACCTGTTATGCGCATGCCTGCTTTTTCAAAGGCTTCTTTGTACGAGTTATTAAATTCGTAACGGTTACGGTGACGTTCCGAAATTTGCGTTTTACCGTAAATGGCAGCAGCTTTGCTATCTGCCAATAGCTCACAATCGTAAGCTCCCGAACGAATGTAGCCATCTTCTGATGACACTACGGTTTGCGATTCTATCAAGTCAATTACATTGTTTTTGGTTTTGGAATCCATTTCGGTCGAGTTGGCATCCAACAAACCAAGCACGTTGCGAGCAAATTCGATGGCCATGCATTGCATACCCAACACAATGCCCAATGTAGGAATATTATTTTTGCGACAGTATTCTAACGCAACGATTTTCCCCTCTACTCCGCGAGGTCCTGAACCGGGAGCCACCAATACACCATCCATGCCTTGTAGATTTTCGGCAATGTTTTCTTTGGTTAAATTTTCACTCTGGATGGATATCAATTTAAGCACGCGGTTGTTGTATACGGCTGCTTGTAACAACGATTCGCTAATGGATTTATAGGCATCTTGTAACTCAACATATTTGCCCACCAAGGCAATTTTCACTTCTTCTGTGGCGTTTTGTTTTTTGTCCAAGAAGTTGTTCCATTTAGTTAAATCGGATGTAGTAGCCTCAGGTGCAATGCCTAATTTTTTTAAAATAACAGCGTCCAATCCCTGTTTTTGCATGCGCAATGGCACTTCGTAGATACATGGAGCGTCTTTGCATTGAATTACTGCCTCGGGCGATACATTGCAGAACAACGATACTTTTTTACGCATGTCTTCGTTAATGTCGTGCTCGGTACGTAATACCAATACATCGGGTTGAATACCCAACTCTTGTAATTTTTTTACCGAATGTTGGGTGGGTTTGGTTTTTAATTCTTTGGCAGCTGCCAAGTAAGGAACGTATGTAAGGTGCACATTGATGCAATCCCCGCCTAATTCCCATTTTAATTGACGCACACTTTCCAAAAATGGAAGCGATTCTATATCGCCGGCAACACCGCCAATTTCGGTAATTACAAAGTCATACTTCATTTTTTGTCCCAACAGCAGGATATTGCGTTTAATTTCGTCTGTAATGTGTGGAATAATTTGTACGGTTTTACCCATGTATTCTCCTCGACGTTCTTTATTGATAACATTTTGGTAGATTCTACCACTGGTTAAACTGTTGTTTCTGGTAGTTTCAATAGAAGTAAAACGTTCATAGTGTCC